>NZ_JBNQTI010000015.1:0-75869 GCF_050325825.1 Kitasatospora sp. LaBMicrA B282 | reverse complement strand
TGCCCACGTGTTACTCACCCGTTCGCCACTGATCCACCCCGAAGGGCTTCACCGTTCGACTTGCATGTGTTAAGCACGCCGCCAGCGTTCGTCCTGAGCCAGGATCAAACTCTCCGTGAATGTTTACCGGTCTATCCGGTCTCCACTCGCGCAGAGCGGCACGGCAACCACCGGAATAGGGCGGCCCCGCGCACTGCGTCCTCGCTAGTGTTATTTCAAAAGGAATCTCCAACCCCGATCAGATGATCGAGGCCGGGGATGTCAACATATCTGGCGTTGACTTTTGGCACGCTGTTGAGTTCTCAAGGAACGGACGCTTCCTTCGCAGCCACTTCCGTGGCCCCTCCGGGCTTCGTTCTTTCGTGTTTCCAGCTTATCAGATCCGGCGTTCCGCCTTTTCCGACTTCCTGGCTGGCCAGGACCGCTCTGCGCATTGCTAATGCTTTGCGGCGACCGCCACTCTACTGCATTTCCGGACGCTGTCCGACCACGTGAAAATCCCGAGAGATATTCCATGAGGTGTAAATCAGTAAGTGTGATGGTCGCTCCGCACGGAATTCGGGCCGGCCTCTCGGCTGCCCCTTCCTTCCCCGTCCGGTTCAGGCGACTCGGTCTACATTAGGCCAGCCCGGCGGGCGCGTCAAACACAGAGGGGCCAGATCTGACCAGATCTGGCCCCTCAGGGGTGTTCACGCTGCTCAAGGACGGTGCATTTCAAGCCACCTGATCAACGATCAGGATCTGACACCCGCCCTCAGCCGCGCCGCGAGCACTGACTGCATGTCAGTGGGAGCGGAGCGTCAGCCGGCGAGTTCGATCGCCGCCAGGTTCCGCTTGCCGCGCCGCAGCACCAGCCAGCGGCCGTGCAGCAGGTCGGCCTCGGTCGGCACCGCGTCCTCGTCGGCCACCTTGGCGTTGTTCAGGTAGGCCCCGCCCTCCTTGAGGGTGCGGCGGGCGGCCGACCGGCTCGCGGCCAGACCGACGGAGACCAGCAGGTCGGCGATCGGGGCCAGCTCGGTCACCTCGGCGCGCGGGACCTCGGCGAGGGCCGAGGCCAGCGTGGCCGCGTCCAGCTCGGTGAGCTCGCCCTGGCCGAACAGCGCCTTGGAGGCGGCGACGGCGCGCTCGTACTGGTCCGCGCCGTGCACCAGGGTGGTGAGCTCCTCCGCCAGGGCGCGCTGGCCCTGGCGCAGGTGCGGGCGCTCGGTGGTCTCCCGCTCCAGCTCCTCGATCTCCTCCTTCGAGCGGAAGCTGAAGATCCGCAGGAAGTTGGAGACGTCCCGGTCGTCCACGTTCAGCCAGAACTGGTAGAACGCGTACGGCGTGGTCAGCTCGGCGTCGAGCCAGATCGTGCCGCTCTCCGTCTTGCCGAACTTGGTGCCGTCCGCCTTGACGATCAGCGGGGTGGCCAGTGCGTGCGCCGAGGCGCCCTCCGCCTTGCGGATCAGCTCGGTGCCGGCGGTCAGGTTGCCCCACTGGTCGCTGCCGCCGGTCTGCAGGGTGCAGCCGTAGCGGCGGTGCAGCTCGCGGAAGTCGTTGCCCTGGAGGATCTGGTAGCTGAACTCGGTGTAGCTGATGCCGGCGTCGGAGTTCAGCCGACGGGCCACCGCCTCCTTGGCGATCATGCTGTTGACCCGGAAGTACTTGCCGATGTCGCGCAGCAGGCTGATCGCGGACAGCTCGGAGGTCCAGTCCAGGTTGTTCACGATCCGGGCCGCGTACTCGCCCTCGAAGTCGAGGAAGCGCCCGACCTGGCCGCGCAGCCGCTCCACCCAGCCGGAGACCGTCTCGGGGTCGTTGAGCACCCGTTCGGCGGTCGGCTTGGGGTCGCCGATCAGACCCGTCGCACCGCCGACCAGGCCGAGCGGGAGGTTCCCCGCCTGCTGGATCCGGCGCATCGTGAGCAGCTGCACCAGGTTGCCGAGGTGCAGGCTCGGCGCGGTCGGGTCGAAGCCGCAATAGAAGGTGACCGGACCGTCCGCGAACGCTTTGCGCAAGGCGTCCTCGTCGGTGGACAGGGCGATCAGCCCACGCCACCGCAGCTCGTCGACGATGTCCGTCACGGTCACGCTTCTCCTTCGGGAGGGCCGGCCGCGGCTGGCTGCGGATCCGGCGTGCAGGTGTTTCTGCTGGGCACCAGCCTGTCTGAGGGTACGCGGTTCGCGCTACGCGGTTTTACCCGCGGACCTGCGGCGCGGGGTGTGCGCCCGGTACGGACTGACCGACGGCTCCCCCTCGATCCAGAACCGCCACGGGGTGTCGGCCGCGGTGGAGACACCGGTGCGCGGGCCGCTGCGGATCAGCTCGGCGGGCGGCGGGTCACCGGGCAGCAGCCGGAAGACCGGGCCGGCCACCACGTCCTCGCCGTTCTGGGCGCGGTCGACGCCGAGCGCCCGGGCGAGCCGGGCCGGGCCCTGGGCCAGGTCGTGCTCGCGGCGGCTGGTGTGCCGGCGGCGCCGGGCGAAGGCCGTGCCCTCGGTGACCTCGCCGGCCCGCAGCAGCACCCCGCCGGCGTGCAGCGCCGGGCCGCAGACCACGTTGAGGCAGTAGTGCATGCCGTAGGTGAAGTAGACGTAGGCGTGGCCGGGCGGGCCGAACATCACCGCGTTGCGGTCCGTGCGGCCGCGGAAGGCGTGCGAGGCGGGGTCGTCCGGGCCCAGGTAGGCCTCGACCTCGGTCAGCCGCAGCTCGACCGTGCCGGTCGGCAGGGTGCAGCGCAGCCGGCGGCCGAGCAGGTCGGGCGCCACCTCGGTGGCCGGGCGGTCGTAGAAGGCACGGGGCAGCACGGGGTCGGTGGACACGAGGCCGAGGGTAGCCGGACCCGCCGACAGCCCGAACGGCCGACCACGCGGTGGGCTCCCCGCCCGACCGCGCAGGGCGGCTGAGCGGCGGAAATTCCGTTGTGGCGCACGGGGCTTGGCGGTCAGAGTGGTCGGGTCCGCCACGGCGGCGGAAAGGCCTGGGAGGTGTCCGGAATGCGCAACACGCTGGTGCTGAACGCAAGCTACGAGCCCCTGTCGACGGTGTCCCTGCAGCGTGCGGTGGTGCTGGTGCTCCAGGACAAGGCCGTGGTGGAGCAGGCACATCCGCTGCGCGTGATGCGGGCGACCGGCATGTCGGTGCCGGTGCCGCGGGTGATCAGACTGCAGCGGTACGTCAGGGTGCCGTTCCGACAACGGGCGCCGTGGTCGCGGCGGGGCGTGCTGGTCCGTGACCAGTTCCTGTGCGCCTTCTGCGGGCGCCGGGCGACCACGGTGGACCACCTGGTGCCGCGCTCGCGCGGCGGCGCCGACAGCTGGCTGAACACGGTGGCCGCGTGCGCCGAGGACAACCAGCGGAAGGCCGACCGGACCCCGGAGCAGGCCGGCATGGCGCTGCTGCGGCGGCCCTTCGAGCCGACTCCGGAGGCTTCCCTGATGCTGGCGCTGGGGCTGCGCGCCGGCGACGTCGGGGAGCTGGCCGCCTGGCTGCCGGCCGCCGACCGCGCGGCTGCGCCGGCCGCGGCGCTGGCCTGAGGTCGGCGCCCGGGGAACGCGACGACGAACGGACAGACGGGCCGGCCGATCCCTTGATCAGCCGGCCCGCCGGACGCGTTGCCGGTCCGCCGCCCGTCAGCCCTTGGCCTGGAAGGCGGTGGCGATCCCGAAGCTGCCCGAGTGGTTCGGCACCGCGATCACCCGGTCGCTGCCGATCAGCACCCGGCCCGCGGTGAGCAGCGAGCCCGTGGTGGGCGGGAAGCCGCCACCGACGGCCTCCTGGCCGGTGGTCAGCGCGAAGCGGCTCAGGTGGGCCGGCTGGTCCACCCGCTGCTCGGCGGCCAGCACCAGCGACCCGCCATCCAGGCCGATCGGCGCCACCCCGCCCTTCTCGGTGACCGGGGTGCGCCACAGCTGCTTGCCGGTGGCCAGGTCGTAGGCGACCGCCGCGGTCGGCCCGCCGGGGGCGCCGGCGGTGGTGACCATGGTGTGGTCCTGGAAGAAGACGCCGGGCGTGGCGTCGAACGTGCCGTGGGCGACGTTGAGCTGCGCGCCGCCGTTGGGGTCGGCGACCGGGATGGTCGCGGCGGGGTCGCCGTTCTGCCCCCAGGCGAGCACCTGGGCGCCGCCCTGGTCGCTGCTGACCAGCATCACCGCCGGTTCGGCGGACAGCACGGTGGCGGTCTTCGGCGGGGTGGCCAGCGGCTTGGCCCAGAGCGGCTTGCCGTCGGCGGCACCGAGCGCGACCACCTGGTCGGCCGGGTTGCTGTCCGAGCACGCGCTGTGCAGCAGCACGGTGGTGCCGGCGGCGCTGCCGGACAGGGTGCAGAACTTGCCCTGGCCGCCGTACTGCCAGGCGTCCTGGCCGTTCGCCGCGGTCCAGGCGGCCACGTGGTCGTCGCCGACCGCGATCACCTTGTCCTCGGTGACGGCGACCTGGGCCGCGTACGGCGTGTTGCCGGAGAGCGACTTGGTCCAACCGATCTTGCCCGCCTTGGTGTCGACCGCGGCCAGCAGCGTGCAGCCGCTCTTCGGGTCGGGCTGGGCGTGGTACAGCACGCCGCCGATGCCGGCGGAGTTGACGGTGGGCGACAGGTCGCAGGGGGTGAGGCCGGGCGTCGGGGCGTCCAGGCTCCAGGTGGGCTTGCCGGTCGTCACGTCGTAGGCGTGCACGCCCGAGCCGTCGGCGCGGACCACGGCCGAGGGCAGCACCCAGCTGCCGACCAGGGTGTCGTCGGTGCCCGGCGCCGCGGCGGCGGCCGGCTGGGCGGCCCAGATCTTGTTGTGGGCGATGGCGAAGCCGGGGTCGGCCGTGGGGACCGGCGGGGCGTCGTGGTGCGAGCTGCCGCCGCTGGTGGCGACCACGCCCGCGGTGACCAGCACGCCGAGCGCGGCGACGCCGGCGGCGACCCGGATCAGCAGCGTGCGGCGGCCGGGGGCGCCGTCGGTGGCGAGCACCGTGCCGAGTGCGCCCTGGGCGGCGGCGCGGGCCCGGTCCAGCACCGAGCCGCCGGAGCCGGAGTCGTCCGAGCCGCGCCGCGAGCGGGAGCCGGCGGACCCGGCGTCCGGATCGTCGAGGTCGTCGGGGGCGTCCGCGTCGTCCGGCACCGGGCTGAAGGTGGCGGTCGGCGCACCGGCGAGCAGTTCGGCCTCGGTCGGCCCGCCGCCCGCCGGGTCGAAGCCACCCTGCTCGAAAGCGCCCTGCTCGAAGCCGTTCTGCTCGTAGCCGTTCTGCTCGAACCCGTTCGGGGCGAAGCCGTGCTGGGTGAAGCCGTCGGCCCCGACCGCCGGCATGGTGGCGGTGCCGAAGGGGTCCTCGTACGCCGGGGTCTCCCCGTACCCCGGGTCCACCGGGTAGCCGGCGCCGCCCGGGACCGCCATCGGGTCGGCCTGGTAACCGAACTCGGCGCCCTGCTGGTACCCCTGCAGCTGCTGCTCGGACCACTGCCAGGGCTGACCCTCCGCCCCGGGCTGCGGCTCGACCGGGTAGCCGGGCTGCGCCGACCCGTCGTAGGGCTGCTGCTCCGCCGGGTACCAGGCCTGCTGCTGGTAGTCGTAGCCGGCGGGATGCGGCCCGCCGCCCTCCTGGGGGTACCCCGGGTCGGAGGCTGGGGGGAAGTCCTGAGCCATGCGTTCCGTCCGTCCGACTGTCTGACACCGAACGGCCAGCATCTCACGAGGCGCGCGAGCCCCGACCGGCCCCAGCGGTCACGGGGTCGATCGGGGTCGATCGGTAGGCGGTGCGTGACTGACCGTCAGCTCGGGACGGTTCGGGTCAGCCCACCGGTGGCCTCGCGTCAGCCCACCGGCAACCTCGCGTCAGCTCACCAGCAGCTTGGTGACCGCGGCCAGGCCGACCACCACGATCAGGCCGCGCAGCGCGACCGGCGGCAGCTTGCGGCCCACCTTGGCGCCGATCAGCCCGCCCAGCGTCGAGCCGACCGCGATCAGCAGCGCCGCCAGCCAGTCCATCGAGGCGGTGAACATGAAGAAGATCGCGGCCACTCCGTTCACGATCGCCGCCAGCACGTTCTTCACGGCGTTCATCCGCTGCAGTTCGTCGCGGAGCAGGATGCCCATCAGGGCCAGCAGCAGCACGCCCTGGGCGGCGCCGAAGTAGCCGCCGTAGATGCCGGAGAGGAAGACCCCGGCGACCAGCAGCGGGCTGCCGTCGGGGTGGGCGGTCAGGCCGCCGCGGGCGGCGACCGCCCGGGCCACCCGGGGCTGGATCACCACCAGCACCAGGGCCAGCAGGATCAGCACCGGGACGATCGCCGTGAAGGCCGCGCTCGGCAGCTGGGTCAGCAGGTAGGCCCCGAGCAGGCCGCCGAGCAGCGAGGCGAGGCCGAGCCGGACCACCCGGCCGCGCTGGCCGGCCAGCTCGCGCCGGTAGCCGACCACTCCGCTGAGCGAGCCGGGCACCAGGCCGAGCGTGTTGGAGACGTTGGCGGTGACCGGGGGCAGCCCGACCGCCAGCAGGACCGGGAACGTGATCAGCGTTCCCGACCCGACGATGACGTTGATGGTGCCCGCACCCGCTCCGGCGGCGAAGACCGCCAGCCCTTCCCAAGGCGTCATGGATCCGTCCCTACTCTCGCGTGTCCACCCCGGTACCGGTGGCGGCGCTCGCGATCATGCCGGACGCCGGGCCGGCTGCCCAGGGGCTTTCAGGATGAGAGATGCGCTGCATTCCGCGCATGACCGACCACCAACGACAGAACGCCGACCACCACGCCAGAGCACCGACCACCACGCCAGAGCACCGACCACCCCGGCGAAACGCCGAGCGCCGCACCCCTCACGGGACGCGGCGCTCGGCGTTGCGGAGCCGGGTGCGGCCTACTCCGGGTCGAGCTGCGGGTACTCACGGGTCGGGTTGACCCGCGGCCGGGCCGCACCGGCGTCGTCGGTGCCCACCGGGCGCGGTCCGCCGGCCGCGCCGACCGGGCGGCCGCCGCCGTCCGCCGGCTGCTTGGCCAGGCTCGGGCCGCTGGTGCCGGGCGCGGTGCCGGGGCCGGCGCCCTGCCCGCCGCCGTTCAGCCCGCCGAACGCGCCGCCCAGGCCCTTGAGCGCGTCGCCGACCTCGCTCGGGATGATCCAGAGCTTGTTGGCGTCGCCCTGGGCCAGCTGCGGCAGGGTCTGCAGGTACTGGTAGGCGAGCAGCTTCTGGTCGGCGTCGCCGTCGTGGATCGCCTCGAAGACGGTGCGGATCGCGGCCGCCTCACCGTCGGCCTTGAGCACCGCGGCCTGCGCCTCACCCTCGGCGCTCAGCACCGCGGCCTGCTTCTCACCCTCGGCCCGCAGGATCGCCGCCTGCCGCTGGCCCTCGGCGGTGAGCACCGCCGCGCGCTTGTCCCGCTCGGCGCGCATCTGCTTCTCCATCGAGTCCTGGATCGAGGTCGGCGGCTCGATCGCCTTGAGCTCGACCCGGTTGACCCGGATGCCCCACTTGCCGGTGGCCTCGTCCAGCACCCCGCGCAGTCCGGCGTTGATCACCTCGCGCGAGGTCAGGGTGGACTCCAGGTCCATCGAACCGATGATGTTGCGCAGCGTGGTGACGGTGAGCTGCTCGATCGCCTGGATGAAGCTGGCCACCTCGTAGGTCGCCGCCCGGGCGTCGGTCACCTGGTAGTAGATGACGGTGTCGATGTTCACCACCAGGTTGTCCTGGGTGATCACCGGCTGCGGCGGGAACGGCACGACCTGCTCGCGCAGGTCGACCCGGTTGCGGATGGTGTCGATGAACGGGACCACGATGTTCAGGCCGGCGTTGAGCGTCCGGGTGTAGCGGCCGAACCGCTCCACGATCGCCGCACTCGCCTGCGGGATCACCTGGATCGTCCGGATCAGCGCGAAGAACGCCACCACAACCAGAACGACCAGCACGATGATGATGGGTTCCACAGTGTCTCCCCTGGACAACCTGCATAACTCGGACGACTTGCCACCGGGACGGCCGGCTAGTCGACCAGGGCCGTCGCGCCCTGGATTTCGACGACATCCACCTGCTGGCCCGGCTCGAAGACCCGGTCCGGGTGCAGTGCCCGGGCCGACCAGATCTCGCCGTTCAGCTTGATCCGTCCGCCGTGCTGATCGACCCGCTCCTGCACGGTCGCGCGGGCCCCCTGCAGCGCCTCGATGCCCATCCGCACCCGTGGCCCGCGGTCCAGCCTGCGGTAGGCGATCGGGCGGACCACCACCAACATGGCGATCGAGACCGAGAGGAAGGTGACGAACTGCCAGACCACACCGGCGCCGAGACCGGCCAGCACTGCGGCACCGACGGCCCCCACCGCGAACAGCCCGAACTCCGGCAGGGCGGTGAGCACCAGCGGTATGCCGAGACCGACGGCGACCAGGAGCCACCACAACCAGCTGTCCACAGGCCCATCCTAGGGAGGAATCGAAGTCCTGAGGGTGGGTTCCCGCAGGTGGACGGGCCAAAACCGGACAGCGGCACCGTCCCGGGGCCGCGGCGATCGGCGCAGCTCAACCCCCCTGCCGACACGCGTCCGTGGGGCGCCGCACCCCTCGGTGCGGCGCCCCACGGGCACGGGTTCGTCGTCGCTCGGCGCGCGGCCCCCGCGGTGCGGGTCGGTCGCGGGGTGCGGGCGGGCTCAGCCGAGCGGCAGGCCCTGGGCCGACCAGCGGTCGCCGTGGCGCTCCAGGGTCAGCGGCAGGCCGAAGCAGAGCGAGAGGTTGCGGGCGGTCAGCTCGGTGTCGATCGGGCCGGCGGCCAGCACCTTGCCCTGACGGATCATCAGCACGTGGGTGAAGCCGGGGGCGATCTCCTCGACGTGGTGGGTGACGATCGCCATCGCCGGCGCCTGCTCGTCGCTGGCGAGCTGGCCGAGGCGGCGCACCAGGTCCTCGCGGCCGCCGAGGTCCAGGCCGGCGGCGGGCTCGTCGAGCAGCAGCAGCTCGGGGTCGATCATCAGGGCGCGGGCGATCAGGGTGCGCTTGCGCTCGCCCTCGGAGAGGGTGCCGAAGCTGCGGTTCTCGTAGCCGCGCATGCCGAGGCGGTCGAGCAGCAGCAGGGCGCGCGACTCGTCGACGCTCTCGTAGGTCTCCTGCCAGGTGGCGGTCATGCCGTAGGCGGCGGTGAGCACCGTCTGCAGCACGGTCTGCTCGCGCGGGATGCGGTCCAGCAGCGAGGCGCCGGCCAGGCCGATCCGCTGGCGCAGCTCGAAGACGTCGACCGAGCCGAGCTTCTCGCCGAGCACCGCGACGGTGCCGCTGGTGGGGTGCAGGTAGCTGGCGGCGACCTGGAGCAGGGTGGTCTTGCCCGCCCCGTTCGGGCCCAGGATCACCCAGCGTTCGCCCTCGGCGATGGACCAGGAGACCTGGCTGATCAGTGCGCGGCCATCCCGGACCACGGAAACGTCAACCAGCTCCAGCACGTCGCTCATCCCAACGCCTTCCCCATTGCAGATTCTTCGGCCGTCCGGGGCCCTGCGCAGCGGGGTCCTGCGCGAAGGAGACCTCGGGGTGCGGTCCACTATGTCGACAAGTCGGTGCCGGCGCGCAGCCTACTCCCTGCACCTGGTGGGCAGGCAGGGAGGACGGCAGCGCGCGGCACAGCCCAAACCTACGCCACCCGGGTGGCCGCGTTGTCCGTAGGCTGGCGGGATGCCGCTGACTCCTGCCCCCGTTCCGCCCGCCGATCCGTTCGCCGAACCGCGCTCCGCCCGGCTGACCGCCTGGGGCAACTCGCTGCTGGCCGGTTTCGCACCGCCCGACCACGTGGTGGAGGAGGTCGTCGGGGGTGACGAGAGACACCGCGTGGTCGGGCTGCCCGGCGACCCGGACGGCGAGCAGCACGCGCTGAGCTGGGCCCTGGGCCGGCTGCGGGTGCTCGGGGTGAAGGGGCTGCGGCTCGCCCTGCCCGCCGACGGGCACCCGCTCGGGCTGACCGGCCCGGCCGCCTTCAACGGGGTGGCGATGGAGGTGGGCGAGGCGGTGCTCGCGGTCGGGGTGCCGATCGGCTTCGTCCCGGAGATCGAGGTGTACGGGCCGCCCGGTGACCAGGCGGTCACCGTGCGGTGGCGCTGCCACGAGGTGCGCGAGGCCCCGCCGGCCGACGTGCCCTCGCTGCAGGAGGCCGAGCGCGAGCTGGCCGAGGGGCTGCGCGAGGCCACCGAGCTGCTCTCCCGGCTGGACGTGGCCGGGGCCGGACCGGAGGCGCTGCGGGCGCTGGAGCAGTACCGGCGCCGCGGGCACAGCAGGCTGCTGGCCCCCGGCTACCCGCCGCGCGCGGTGCGGGTGCTGGAGTCGGCGCGGCAGGTCTCGGCGCTGCTGGCGATCGCGGCCGGCGGGCACGGCGCGGCGGTGAGCGCCGGCGAGATGGCCGCCCGGTCCGCGGTGCTCGCCCCGCTGCGGCGCACCGCGCGGCGGGCCCAGGTGGCGGCCTACAACGCGCTGGTGGACGAGCGGGAGTAGCCTGCGCCCGGCACGGGGCGGCTACGCGTGCAGCTCCTCCTCGTGCCGCACCGCCCAGAGTGCGGCCTGGGTCCGGTCGGCCAGGTCCAGCTTCATCAGGATGTTGGAGACGTGCGTCTTCACCGTCTTCTCGGACAGCCCCAGGCTGCGGGCGATCTCCCGGTTGGACCGGCCGTCGGCGATGTGGCCGAGCACCTCGCGCTCCCGCTCGGTCAGCGTCCCGCCGCGGCCCTGCGGCGCGCGCGGGGTGTCGTCGGCCAGCAGCGCGCCGGCCAGTTCGGGCTGGAGCAGCACGTGGCCCGCGTGCACCGAGCGGATCGCCCCGGCCAGCGCCTCCGGGTCCACGTCCTTGTAGACGTAGCCGGCCGCGCCCGCGCGCAGCGCCGGGACCACGGTGCGGTGCTCGGTGAAGCTGGTGACGATCAGCACGCGGGCCGGGTTGCCGTGCTCCTTGAGCTGCTTGAGCGCCTCCAGGCCGTCCACCCCGGGCATCTTCAGATCCATCAGGACCACGTGCGGTGCCAGGTCCTGGGCCTTCGCCACCCCTTCGGCACCGTCGGCGGCCTCGCCGACCACCTCGATGTCGTCCTGCACCTCCAGGAAGGTGCGCAGCCCGCGGCGGACCACCTGGTGGTCGTCGACCAGCAGGACCCGGATGGCCGTCGGGCGGTGCTCGGCCGGCAGCTGGTTCTGATGGTTCTGATCAGGCACCGGGGACCTCCAGTTCGATGACGGTGCCGCGGCCCACGGCCGAGGTCAGGTCGAGCCGGCCGCCGACGCTCTGCGCACGGTCCCGCATCGACACCAGCCCGAGGTGCCGGCCGGCCTGCCGGACGGCGCCCGGGTCGAAGCCGCGCCCGTCGTCGGTGACGGTGAGCAGCGCCCCGCGGCTCGGCGTGCCGCGCAGGCTGACCGCGACCCGCTTGGCGCCCGCGTGCCGCAGCGCGTTGTGCAGCGCCTCCTGGGCGATCCGCAGCACCGCGGCCTCCTGGGCGGGCGGCAGGGTGCGCACCCCGCCGTCCGACGCGAACTCCACGCTCGCGGTGTGCGCCCGGTCCAGCACCTGGACCTGCGAGGCCAGGGTGGCCACCAGTCCGTCCTCGTCCAGCGCGGCGGGGCGCAGCTCGACCACCACCGCGCGCAGTTCGTCGGCCGCCTCGCCGGCCAGCCGGGCGACCTCGCCCAGTTCCTCGCGGGCCCGGGCCGGGTCGCGGTCGAGCAGCTTGGCGGCGGCCTTGGCGGTCAGCCGCAGGCTGAACAGCTTCTGCGAGACCGCGTCGTGCAGGTCGTGGGCGATCCGGGCGCGCTCGCCGGCCAGGGTCAGTTCGCGGCTGCGCTCGTAGAGGCGGGCGTTGGCCAGCGCGATCGAGGCGTGCGCGGCCAGGATCCGCAGCAGCCGCTCGTCGTGGTCGGTGAACCCTCCTGCCTTGTTGGCCAGGAAGATCGCGCCGAGGATCTCGTCCCCGTCGATGATCGGCATGCCCAGGAAGTCGGTCAGCTCCGGGTGCGCGCTCGGCCAGCCGCCGAACGCGGCCGCCTTGCGGACGTCCCCCAACCGGGTCGGCTCGGCGTTGTGCAGCATGGTCGCGAGCACCCCGTGCTGGCGCGGCAGCGGCCCGATCGCCTTCCACTCCTCGTCGGTCACCCCGTCCACCACGAACTGCGCGAACCCGCCGTGGTCGTCGGGCACCCCGAGCGCGGCGTACCGGGCGCCGAGCAGGGTGCGCGCGGAGGCGGTGATGCGCCGGAGCACCTCGCGCACCTCGAGGTGACCGCTGATCGCCAGCACGGCCTCGCTGACGATCTCCAGCCCGTCCAGACAGCCATCGTCGAGCTCGTGGTGCCCGGCGGAGCGGCGGTCTGCCGACCGAACGGTGCCGCCCTGCCCGGGCGGGTGGTGCGTGTTCCCCATGGGCCCAACCGTAGCGCCGCGCCCCGCCCCCGGCGTGGGGCCGGGGGCGGGGCGGGGGTGGGGCTTGGGGTGTAGGACCGAGGCCCTGGGCCTCATCGGCTTGGCTGACGGGTTCGTGGCGTTTGGCACCCACCCAGCATGCGGCGGCGCCTCACCCCCGGAGATGTGCCAGGGACGGGGCCGGACAGGCAAGCGGGCCGGGGACTGAGGCCTCGCGGCGTGAACCAGCGCCGCCAGGGCCTACTCGACGCGAAAACCTCCGTGCTCAGCGGCCGTTCTCAAGAAGCTGATCCAGCCTTCCCAACCCGGAACGCCTCCCACTGCTTCTTCCCGCGCGAGCTGATCTGCCGAGTCGTAGGCCGCAAGCGCACGGCGGACCTCTTCCGGCGTCACCAGCCAGTTGTCGTTTGTCCCTCCGATCTTGTACGACGGAATTCCAGCTGGGGACTCGGGCGACCACTCCCTGACCCGGCTGTCCGCCGCGAAGAACTCACGGACCGCCTGCGGCAGGTCGGGGTCGGATTCGTCAAGGTGGGCAATATCCAGTGCCCGCAGGCCGAAATCAGTCGCGCGCGGCCACCGCGGTTCGGCCACCGGAACAGTCATCCGTAGGGCGGCCATCGCATTCTTCACCGGCTCCATGCTCGTGGCATTGAAATGGTATTCGGAGTCGCCCAAGTCACTCTCCGAAACCAACACCATGTCCCAGCTCACCGTCAGCTCCTTGCATCACGACCAACTTGCGAACAGCAGAGGGTACTGCCGGTCTGGCAGGCGCTCACCTGCCCGACCGACAATACCCTCCTCGTTACTGACTCATGGCGTCACCGCAGACGCAGGGCCCTGTTGCACCCGGGCCGACCGGCTCACGCTGGCGGTGGGGGCTGACACGAGTAACCCGTGTCAGGCCCGCAGCCCGCATCCCACTCGTCGACGAAGCTCTTCGCCCAGAGGAGATCACCGACAACTCCGAAAACGCCCAGGAGCTTTCCGCCTCCGAGGCCTCCCATGTCCTCGTCCCCGCCGGCTGTCGGCGGCCGTCGCGGCGCATCATCGGAGCCCGGAGGATCGTCCTTTCCAATGGCCTTGCCTGATGCGGTGCGCGGGATGATCGGACCGTCCGGGCCGACCTGGGCAGCTTGGACACACGCGACCGGTCGACTGTCGAAGCCAGTGTCCAGATAGACGACTCGGATGTTCGGATTGTCCTTGACGAGTGCAGCCACTGCCTCGGCCTGTTCCTGGCTCTGCGCAGTAAAGACGACCTTCTGCGTCTGCTGCTTCGCGCCCTGCGCGTCGTCCATCCGCATCTTGTTTATCGACGTATTGACGATCTCGCTGTACTTTCCACTGTTCGAGGTGAAGTTGTCCACGGTCTCGACGTTGACAATCTTTCCGTCGGACCAGGTGACGCAGATGTAGTCGGCCGTGGTTCCGGCGACCGTTGGACCTCCGTCCGCCCCTCCCGTGGGAAGCACGTGCTTGTTCTCCAGTCGCGACTTGTCCGAGTCATCCTGGAAAAGGTACTTGCTCCCTGACCCGGTCTTCGGATCGTAGAGATTTCCCGAAGTCTGGAGGTCGTGGTTCAGGTAGTCGAGCGTCTTGTTGGACGACGTGCTGTCCCCTTCATCAGCAAGAACATGCGGAACCCCGTTGCCGTCATAGATGACGTTTCCGTTCTGCGTCAGGGGGGTCCCGTAGTTGATGCCGACCGTGTAGTTGGGGCCACCGGGGAGAGTATTCGTGTTGATCTCTCGACCATTGTCATCAACAGCAATACGACCGGTCGGATCGCAACTGTTGACGGGGTCGTTGCCGCTGTAGGCGTAGCCGTTCCACTGCTGCGGGTTGGTTGCCGAGAGGAGCGGATCCGCGCTGAGGAATCGGCCGGTGCCCGATTGGTATTCGCGGGCGCCGAGGTTGGTGAATCCTGTGGTGCTGTCGGTGGTGCCGCCGACGAAACCCTTGTCGCCGGCCCAGTTGTTGGTGGCGGTGCTGGTGGCACGGGGGTTGCCGAAGGGGTCGACGGGGTTGCGGGTCTGGGCCAGGGAGGTCGCGTCGAGGGAGAGGGTGTTGGTGCCGTGAGAATCGGCGATCTCGTAGGTGTTGGTTTTGGCCGTGCGAACCAGGGTGACACCGCCGGGCATCGGGTAGTACCGGGTGCCGGTCGGAGCCGCCTTGGTCGTGGTGTTGTAGGTGAGCTCGTCGCTGCCGCCCCCGAGGATCACCGTGTTACTGCCGGGGCTGCGCCGGATCAGCAGGTTTCCGCTCGCGTCGTAGACGTAGCTGGTGGTCTGGCCGCCCTGGGTCTCAGAGGCCAGCTTGCCCTCCGCGTCCCAGGTGAAGGTGGTGGCGTTGCCGTAAGCGGTGGCGCTATCGGTGCCGTTCCAGGTGCTGCTGCTCCAGATCGGGTTCTGGCTCAGGGCCTGGGCGGACTTGTAGACGACCAGGTTGCCGTCGTCCTGCAGGGACAGGTAGGCGCCGGCGTTCGGGTAGGTGCCCGACGCCCACAGCGGGTGGTTGCCGCTGTCGTAGACGACGAAGTTGCCGTCCGTCTGCATGGTCGCGTAGGCACCCGGGTGGTTGTACGTCCCCGTGTTCCACACCACCGCTCCGGTGCGCAGCGACATCAGCACCAGGTTGCCGTCGGCCTGCATGGACAGCCGGACGCTGTTGGAGGTGATGCTCTGGCCGGAGGCCAGGGTCCAGCCGCCGAACAGGTTGCGGGTGCCGCCCGGCTTGATGATCTTCGTGGTGTTGCCGGCCGCGTCGTACTGGTCACTGCCTGACTGCGGGTTGGCCGTGCCGTTGACGACGTTCTGCACGTAGGTCAGCGCGTGCGGACCGCCGTTGCCGTCGCCGCTGTTGGTCTTCCCCGTGTTGAAGGACTGGTTGGTGGTCACGTCCTTGGTGGTGTCACCACCGGCGTCGTGCTGCACCAGTTGCGTGCGGTTGCCGGTCAGGTCGTAGCCGTAGGACTGCCAGTAGGCGGACGGACCACCCACCGTGGTGCGGTTGGGCGCCTGGGCGCCGCTGGTCGGCGTGCTGTTGGCGCAGCTGCCGATCGAGCCGACGCTGGGCTGCGGGGCCATGGTGACGCTGCCGGTGTCCGACCACGCGGTGGTGAGCCGGCCGAGGTAGTCGTACGTGAAGCACTGCGTGTCGGTCGACGCCGGGGTGTTGTTCGGGATCCCTGTGATCGAGGTGACCTGACCGGCCGCGTTGTACGAGTACTTGGTCTGCTGCACCGCACCCGTCGGGTTCGGCTGTGCGTCGACGAACTGGTAGACCTGGCGGCCCGTCGGCTCGTCGTAGGAGTTGGTGACCACGACCTGCGTGCCCCACGGGTTGACCGTGGTGCGGGTGGGACGGCCGTACGCGTCGTACGCGTTCGAGACGTCGTAGCTCCACATGTTCTGGTTCTGCTGGCCATAACTGACCATCAGACCGCGTGCGTCGTAGCTGTAGTCGAGCATCTCGTACGGAACGTCACCGACCGCAGGCCGGTTCTGCCAGATCATGGCGCCGGTGATGGGGTTGTACCCGGTCTGCTGGGAGTAGGTGAACGGGGTGGTCTGACCCACCTCGCTGCCGGGAATGGTGACCTGGGTGCTGGTGGGCCGGTAGGCGGCGTCGTATGAGACGACGGCCGACGTGTAGGCAGAGCCGCTCGCGCCGCCGACGTAGCGGGTGGAGCTGGCCGGCTCGCCCTTGCCACCCGGCACCGTGTCGTAGCTGAAGGCGGTCAGCTGCTTGGTCGCGTCCGTGGTGGACGTGCCGCTGAACTCACCGGTCGTGCGGCCCAGCAGGTCATAGCTGTAGGCGAGGGACTGGCCGCGCGCGTCCGTTGTGGTGGCCAGGTGGCCAGAGGTGTCGTAGGACTGCGTGGTGGTTCCGGTGTCCGGGTCCGATGCGGTGATCTGGCGGTTGCGCTGGTCGTAGCCGTACGACCAGGTGTTGCCAGCCGCGTCCACACGGGTCGCCGGCAGCCCGGCCGCAGTGTTCGTGTAGGTCGTCACATCTGCGTCACCGGGATTACCGGTAGCAGTCGGCGTGCGGTACTGCCACAACTGAGCGGCCCGGCCCCGTGCGTCCAGCACTGTGCTGGTTGGTGTACCGCCGCTGGGCGGGGTGACATCCGTGCGGTCCACACCCGGATACTTGGTCATGGTGCTGGCATTGGTCTGAACCACACCATAGGCCCGGAAGTCCGCCTGGACCGGGCGCCCGAGACCGTCGAAGGTGGTGTAGGTGGAGTTCGGCACCACGGACGGATCCATGTTGAACCACGTCGTGCTCGGCGCACTAGCGTCGTTGTAGAAGGCTGCGTCCGAACGCCAGACGTGGCCCTGCGAGTCGTAGAACGTGTCCGACACCATCCGGCCGTTGTAACCGCTGATGGCTGGCGTCGCCTGCGTCTGGATGGTGCGCCCGAGGCCGTCCATGATCGCGATCGACGTACTGTAGTGCTGGTCGTCGTTCTGCAACGTGTTACTGGTGACGGTCGAGGCCCCGCCGGTACCGTTGACGGCGTAGCTGAACGTCGCCGAGGCATTCTGCGCGGTCGTGCGGCCCGCGGGCCAGGCAGCGGTCAGCCGCCCCATCGCGTCGTAGCTCTTCGTCACCGTCTGCCCGTTGGGGTCGGTGACGACCAACGGCAGGGTACGAGCCATGTCCAGCGTCGTCGTGGTCGTACGGCCGCTTGCTGCGTCCGGCGCACCCGCCGGCGCCGGAGCAGTCACGGTGATTGTTGCGGGGAGTTCACCGGGGTTGGCGGATCCAAAGGCTGTCGTCGTGGCGGCACCCCCCGGGTGTGCGCTGTCGACACTGGTCGTGTCCGTGCTGACCACGACCCGCCCGTAGCTGTCGTAACCGTTGGTTCCGATCATGCTGAACTGGGGGTTGCCGCTGCTGTCATAGTGATCGAGCACCTGGATGCTGGTGATCTCACCCTGGCTGCCGGCTCCGCCGAAGCCCTGCCCGTCAAAGAGATTTCGACTTCCCGAGACAGTGTTGGCGGCGGTCGGAACGGCCGAGCACGCGTTTGCTCCGGACACCGCCACAGTCTGTGCGACCAGCTTCGTCAGCTGTGCGTTCGCGCTCGTCGCGTAGGTCGGACGAACACACACATCGGCCGTACCATCCGCGCTGCTGAGCGAACTGGTGACCCGGTTCGCATTGGCCGGATCGGTGGTCAGCACCTCGGAGCTGGTCTGCCAGGTCTTACCGTCGGCCTTCAGAGCCTTGCTGGTGGTTGTGGTGCTGGTTGCGGCATAGCGCGCCAGCAAGTTCGGCAGGCCACCGGACCGGACATGGGTCGCGGTCACCACCGGACCACTGCCGGTGTGCACGGTGAACGCGGACACCGGCCCGCCGGCAGCGCTGTACGTGTCGGTTTCCAGGATCTGACCGGCGAACCAGTCATCATCGCTCACACCGGATATGACCTGACCACTGTTCAGACCCGCGACCGTGGCAGTGCGTGTGCCGGTGGCTGTCAGGTCGCCGTTCATGCCCTGGTAGTAGTACGTCGTGCTCTGACTCGGGGTGGAGTCATTGGGGCTCCCGGACACCGTGGTCACCCAGGCATAGCCACGGAACTGATCCCAGGTACGGGACTTGGGATCCACCAGCGTGGCGTCGTTGTGGTGCCAGGCCGCGGGCCCGTAGGTGTAGGTGGTCACCTGAGGCTTGTCGCCAGCGGCGAGCTTGGGGTCCACGGTGACGGTGCTGACCGGGTAGCGCTGGAACCAGTCGTCCGTCGGCGTGGTGTCGACGGTCGAGTTCGGCGGGTACCACTTGACGTTGAAGCAGTTGCGGGTGTCCGTGTCGGCCGTGGCCGGCATCTGGTTGACCACCCGGGAGCACCACGGCTGATCGCCGGTCGGCACCGTGCCCGTGGTGATCGGAACCTGGTAGTCCGCGCTGATCGTGCCGCCGGCCTCGGTGGTGACGATGGTTAGGCGGGGACGGTTGTAGTCAGGGCGGGCCGGACTCAGGCCGTCCACCCTGTTGGCCAACAACTCCCAGGTGAAGGAGACCGGGGGCAGCGTGACCGGGGACTGGCCGTTCTGATTGTCCTGCGCAGTGTGCTGGACCGAGGTCAACCACGGGATCTGTGTGTTCTCCGAGCTGTTCTGCGCCTGCACGAAGACGTGGTTGAGCTGGTAGCTGTCCACCGTGCGGAACGAGCCGTTGCTGCGCACCTGGGTGGCGATCGTGTTCAGCCACTTGGAGGTCCAGAACGACGGCGAGGCATTGCTGCAGCTGTTCTGGTCGCACTGCTGGTCCAGGGGAACGTCCGGCCAGTTGGCCGCGTTCGCCTGGGTCCGCTGACTCGGATCGCACGCCGCCGTGGAGGTGACGCAGCGCTCGCCGGAGGTGAAGACGACCTTGGCCGCGCTCTGGTAACCGCCGTTGGCGCCGAGCTGGTCCGAGAGCAGCTGACCGTAGTCGATCTCGGAGAGCACGCCCGCACGGGTGTACGCGGTGTCCGTTCCGCTGCCCTGGTTCTGGCCGGCGCCGCGCGAGTAGTTGTTCGTCTCGGCGTTGTAGTGGTAGGTCGTCAGGTTGCCGTGGACGTCCACCACCGCGTCCAGGTTCCAGCGCCAAGCCATCTGGCACCAAGCCTGCGAGGCAGTGGAGTTGTAGCAGGGGTCGCCCGCCTTCGGCGAGTACACCGGCACCGTCCACGCCGACTGCGTGTCCGCGCCGAGCGTGGTGGGCTTGCCGTCCGCACCCGGGAGGTGGTTCAGACCGAAGTAGTAGACCGTGCCCGAGGTATCGGTCACCTTGATGTACGAGCCGTTCCAGGTGCCGTTGGTGGCACCGGTCAGGAACTCGATCTTCGTGCCGTCGTCGCCCTTCAGGTGCCAGGCGCAAGCCGACTGCTCCTGCGTCGCGGCCTGGTTCGAGGCGCAGCTCGCGTCGTCCGGGACCAGCTCACCGGAGTGGCCAGCCAACGACAGGGTCAGGTTCGCACCACCCCAGCACTCGTCACCCGCGCCGGTGATCCCGTCCTGGAAGCAGGGCGTGTACTGACGCTCCACAAAACCGGAGTTGAGATCCCAGCCATCGCCGCCCACCCAGGAGGCCTGGGAGTTGGTCGAGGATGTCCTTCCGTCCACTGAGGACGAGTCGTAGGACAGTCCGAGCGACGGAGCAGTACCACCCAGGGTGGGCGGAACCGCCACCGGGTAGCTGTACGTAAACGCACCCGACGACCCGCCAGCGGTCCAGGCGGTACTCGGGTTCAGCGAGGTCGCCGTGTAGGTCCCGGCGCCGCTGCTGCTGCCCGACACCACGCCGACCACCGCCGGCGCACCCTGTGCGGTGGCCGGAGCCGCCGCCAGCGCCTGCGGGTGCACTCCACCCGACGGAGCGGGAGCGGCCGCGGCGGGAGCCGCCGGCACCGTCAGGTCCGCAACCAGTCGCTTGGTCTTCGCGTCGTAGTGCGAGGGGAGCGCGGTCCGGGTCAGGCAGCCCGGCACCTGGGGCGTGGTCAGCGAACACGCGGGCAGCGAGACCAGGCTCGCACGCTGCGCGAAGTCACCGCCGTAGGAGCCCAGCTGGTCCAGGCCGACCCCAACCCGCAGCTGCGAGCCGGGCTTGGCGCCGTCACCGGAGAGCGCGATCACGCCGGTGGGTGCACCGGCGGCCGCGGCGGTGGCCTGGTCGGCCAGCGTCACCTGCACCGAGCCGCTCGCCGCCGGAGCAGCAGGCGTGGTCGGGGCGGCCTCTGACCGAAGCTGCGGCGCAGCACCGCCCGGTGCCTTGGCCACCGGCGACTGCGCCCCCGCGGCGCCGTCCCCGGGTGCGGCCGGCGCCAGCCAGACCGGCAGCGAGCCGGCCTGCACGTCCGATCCCGCGGCCGGCGCCGGCACAGCGGCCAGCACGTTCGCGCGCGGCGCGGCGGCCCCCGGAGTGCTCGCGCCGGCGGGAGGCGCCAGCGTCAGGCTGGCCTGCCCCGGCTTGGCCTTGGTGCCGATGGCCGCCGGCGGGGTCCAGACCTGGCCGGCCGGGAAGCTCGGCTTGGCGGCCGCGAGGGCCGGAGCGCTCTTGCCCGGCACCGACTTGGTGGTGGGCAGCGGCGTGTTCGGCGGCGTCCAGAGCTTGCCGGTCTGGTGCGACGCGGCAGCCGCGACGGTGGGCACCGACAGCATCGCGGTGACCACCGCGAGCGCGCTGACCGTCGCGAGACGTGAACGTATGGACCGCCTGAATCCGCCGGATCTGTCGCGGACAGCGGGTAGTGACACCAGACCCCCCTCGGTGACACGACGTCACCATGTTTGTATGTCGACTCTCACAGTTGGGCGGGGGGACGGTAGCGCCTCGAGTGATCTTGGAGAAGGGGTCGCTTAAGAAAACCATAAGGTGATTCATCTCACGCCCAGGAGGATCGCCATCATCACCGATCAAATCGGGCATTCTCGTTTGCCCTGGCACGAGTCAATACCGCAGCGTGGCGCCGCACACGCGCGCCTCGCGCGCGAAACCACCACATGAACCCGTCATACAAGGACGCCCGTGCCTCACCCACCGTCATCACGCCGCCCTCACAGAACGGGCCTGATACCCCGTCGCCTCGCCGTCGCGAGCACCGTGCTCGCGCTCGCGTCGGCGACCCTGGTCGCCCAGACCGGGCTGGCCTCCGCCGCCGGCTCGGCCAACGCCACCGGGGCGGTCAGCGGCCTCTCCCAGTCGACCTTCGACGCGCTCAACGCCAAGCACGCCAAGGACCCGGTCCCGCAGGGCCAGGACGCCGCCGCGTTCGCCCAGGCAAAGAAGACCGGCAAGAACGTCCCGATCGACCGGCTCACCACCGAGTTCACCGAGACCGTCGCCACCCCGCAGGGCCACTACCAGCTGACCAGCCACCCCGACCAGCAGCGGATGAAGGTCGGCAACCAGTGGCAGGCCTTGGACCCGACCCTCAAGCCGAAGGCCGGCGGCGGCTTCGCCCCCGCCGACACCCCCTCGGGCGTGGTGCTCTCCAGCGGCGGCGGGGGGCCGCTGGCGACCATGACCAGCAAGGACGGCAAGACGCTCGCGCTCACGGCGCCCTTCGCGCTGCCCGCCCCGCAGGTCGACGGCGACAGCCTCACCTACCCCGGCGTGCTCGGCTCCGACACCGACCTCAAGGTCACCGTCGGCAAGAGCGGCAGCGTCAGCACCGTCCTGGTGCTGAAGACCGCGGCCGCCGCGGCCAACCCGGCCCTCAAGACGCTGCACTTCGACACCACCACCGACGGCGTCACGGTCAGCACGGCTGCGGACCACACGCTCAGCGCAGCCGCCGCCGACGGCAAGCCCCGCTGGAGCGCCCCGGCCCCCACCATGTGGGACAGCTCGGCCGCCCCGGGCTCGCCCGCCGCTCCGCAGAGCCGTCTCGCGAAGAGCGCGGCCGGCAGCGCGGCCGCCGCCGACGCTCCGGCCGCCGCCCAGCCGAGCACCACGCCGTCCAGCCCGCCGGCCACCGCCCCGTCGGCTGCGCCCAAGGCCCAGGACCAGGACCAGAGCTCGGCCGACGGCCCCGGCCAGACGGCCAAGATCTCCACCATGGCGGTCAGCAGCACCAGCGCGGGCATCGACCTGACGCCGGACCAGAACCTGCTGCAGACCGGCAAGGCGCCGTTCTACATCGACCCCACCTGGATCCCCTGGTCGGGCGGCAGCAACGGTGACGCCTCGGTCCAGTCGCTGTACCACACGGCCGGCAACTACAACGTCAACGGCCCGAACGACAGCGACCACCTGGGCGTCGGCCTGTGCGGCACCTACTACCCGAACGGCGGTGCGTGCTCCGGCAACAGCATCTACCGCACGTTCTACCAGTTCGACACCAGCGCGCTCGCGGGCACCGTGATCAGCTCGGCCCACCTGGACGCCTGGGAGTACCTGTCGGCCGACTGGTCCTGCACCACCAACTACAACGTCAGCCTGTACTGGGTGAACGGCGCGATCGGCCCGGGCACCAACTGGGACAACCAGCCCCAGCCGTTCGGCGGCGCGACCAGCACCATCCCGGTCGCGGGTGACGGCCACACCGGCTGCCACGACGACATCGACGAGCAGTTCCCGATCAGCGGTTCGCTGCTCTCCGGCTTGTCGAGCAACAACATGGTGACCGTCGGCCTGCGCGGCGACGAGGGTAACCCCAACGGTCTCAAGCGCTTCGACTACGGCGCCAGCATCACGGTCTCCTACGACCGCGTCCCGAACGCGCCGACTGACCCGCAGGTCAACCCGATCCCGACCTCGGTCACTGGTGGCAACACCCAGGCCTGCGGCACCGGTTGGGGCACCTGGGGCTGGCTCGGCGCCGGCACCGACGCGAACGGCGCGGTCACCATCAGCACCGTGGTCTCCAGCCCCGCCAGCCAGCAGAACCAGCTCCAGGCCAACATCCTGATGTGGGACTACAGCGCCAACGGCGCGGCCCCGCCCGGCAACACCGAGACCCCGCAGACCGGCCAGAACGGCCGCGCCACGTACACCGTCCCGGGTGGCTACATCAAGGACGGCCACGTCTACGGCTACCACTTCCAGACCCTCGACGGCGTCTCCGGCATGGGCTGGTCCGCCTTCGGCCCGACCTGCACCTTCGCGGTCGACGAGACCCCGCCCGTGGTGAACCTGCCGTCCACGGTCGAGGACCAGTACAGCGAGTTCCCGCCCTCGGGCGACGGCCAGACCACCCAGCTGCACGTCGGCCAGTCCGGCTACATCGTGGCCGCCGCCACCGACCCGGCACCGGGCCCCGGCCTGAACTCCTCCGGCATCGCCTGCCTGCAGTGGGGGCTGGACCCGAACCTCAAGGGCTCCCAGTGGCAGTGCGCCGGCAACCTGCCGGCGCTGGGCCCCAACGGCTACAAGCTGCCGATCACGCCCGGCCACTGGGGCACCAACGTCGAGTACATCCAGGCCCGCGACAACGCCGGCAACATCTCGCCGATCGCCCAGTACCCGTTCTACGTGCCGTGGAACCCGGCCGGTCCGCCGCCGATGCTCGGCGACATCACCGGTGACGGCGCCCCCGACATGGTGACCGCAGGGCCCGACGGCAGCCTGCGCTCCTACAACGTTCCGGGCAACCAGCTCGCCACCGGCCCGGCCGTCTCGGTCGCGGCCGCCCCGCAGCAGAGCCCGGACGGTGTCAGCTGGGCCGACGTGCACCAGCTCACCCACCGCGGCAGCCTGCGCAAGGGCCTGAACGTGGACGACGTGCTGGCGCACCTGGACGGGGACAAGAACCTCTACCTGTACCCGAACGCCAGCACCGCCACCGGGATCTCCGGACAGCTCGGTCCGATGGTCGCGCTGCCCAAGCCGAACTGCCAGGTGACGGTGGTCACCAAGAACTGCGCGACCTACCACGCGGGCGACTGGTCCACCACCCAGCAGATCGCCGCCACCGGTGACATCACCATCGGTACCCCGAAGGGCTGGCAGACGCCGCTCAACCCGACCGGCCTGCTCACCACCGAGGTCGACGGTGACGGCAACACCGGCCTGTGGTTCTACCCCGGCGCCGGCAGCAACGCCCTCGACCCGCCGATCCAGCTCGCCGCCTCCGGTTGGCAGGGCCTGCACCTGATGTCGCCCGGCGACTGGGCCAACCAGGGCCACCCCGGCTTCTGGGCGGTCGACGCCAACGGGAACATCTCCGGCTACACCCTCACCGTCGGCCAGGACTCGACCCTCGACCAGTCGGGCAACCCGACCGGTCTGTACCCCGCGGTCACCGGCATCAGCAGCCCGATCGCCCTCGGCTGGGTCGACCCGACCAAGTACAACGTGGCCGCCCTGGAGTCGGACGGCGACCTCAACGGCAGCGGTTCCAGCGGGCTGTGGGACGTCGACAAGAACAACCCCACCCAGTCCAACCTGACCACCTGGTTCGGCACGCCGATCATCACCAACGGCGCTCCCACCGGCTACAACTGGAGCACCACCGAGTACCACGCCGGCTCGATCAGCGGTTCCCCCGAGCAGTGGCCGTTCGGCATCACCAAGGTCGACAACAAGGGCAACGTCGTCCTCGACGCCAGCGGCAACCCGGTGATCCAGACCGACGGCTCCGACACCCTCGGCAAGAACCCGCTGACCGCCAACGGCACCGGCACCGTCACCTACGGCTCCGACCACCCGGGCAACACCCCGGAGAAGGGCTCGGTGACCGTCTCCGGCGGCGCCACCCTGAGCACCCCGACCACCCCCGACGCCAACACCGCGGGCCTCAGTGCCCCCGGCACGCTCGCCTCCGGTCAGGAGATCGACTCGGCCACCAGCCGGCTGGTCATGCAGCCGGACGGCAACCTGGTGCTCTACCCGGACGACGAGCCGAACCACGCGCTCTGGGCCTCGGGCACCTTCAACCACCCGGGCGCCACGGCCACCCTGCAGTCCGACGGCAACTTCGTCGTCTACGACACCAACCACACCGCGCTCTGGTCCAGCCAGACCTTCGGCACCACCCACCTGCGGGTCCAGGACGACCGCAACATGGTGGTATACGACACCACCAACAAGCCGTTGTGGACCAGCAACACCTACGACGCCACGCTCAACCGGCCGATCCCGGTCGCGGCCAACGGCCCGGTGGTGGACACCAGCAAGAGCTACAGCATCTCGGCCTGGGTCCGGATCAACCAGGACACCGGCACCGACCAGGCCCCGATCTGCGTGCAGGGTGACAGCCGCCCGTCGGTCAGCCTGACCTACCGCGCGGCCAGCCACAGCTGGGGCGTCTACGGGACCACGTCGGACGACCCGAACGCAGGCTGGCCGTCCGCCGCTGCCGCCGGCTGGACCGGTGCGATCGGCACCTGGTCGCACCTCGCGGTGACCTACTCCGCGGACACCCACACGTTGAGCTTCTACCTCAACGGCTACCTGGCCGGCTCGACGGCGCTGAACACCCCGTGGACGGCCAACCGGGCGCTGACCATCGGCGGCTGCTACTTCGACAACGACTACACCAAGCTGGTCGACCAGTTCAACGGCTCGGTCTCCGACCTGCGGACCTACCCGTTCGAGCTGACCAACCAGCAGGTCGCCGCGCTCTACGACGTGCCGCGGCAGACGGTCAGCCTGACCAGCAGCAACGGCGCCAAGTGCATGGACGACAACAACGCCGCCACCGCTGACGGCACCAAGGTCCAGGTCTGGGACTGCAACGGCTCGCAGGCCCAGAAGTGGTCCCTCGGTGCGGACGGCGCCGTCCACATCCTCGGCAAGTGCCTGGACGGGAGTGCCGGTACCGCCGGCACCAAGCTCCAGATCTGGGACTGCAACAGCACCTCGCCCCAGCACTTCAGCCCGGGGCCCAACGGCAGCCTGGTGTTCAACGGCACCAACCTCTGCGTGGACCTGCCGAACGGTGACACCACCGACGGCAACCAGTTGCAGCTCTACGGCTGCAACGCCACCGGCAGCCAGAACTGGACGCTGACCACGACCACGCTCTGACCGGTCCGGCTCTTCCTCCCACTGCCCCGGCCCGCGGCCTCCCCGCGGACCGGGGCAGTGCCGTACCCGCCCCCTGCTCCCCCGCCCCTCACTCCCCAGGCCGGCCCGCCACCACCAGGCCGGACTCGTACGCCGTGATCACCAGTTGCACCCGGTCCCGCGCGCCCAGCTTGCTGAGCAGGCGGGCCACGTGGGCCTTGGCGGTGGCGACGCTGATGAAGAGCTCGGCGGCGATCTCGGTGTTGGAGCGGCCGCGGCCGACCAGCAGCAGCACCTCGCGCTCGCGTTCGGTGACGGCGGGCGGCAGCGCGGCCGGTGGGGCCGGACGGGCGGTGCGGTCGGGGCGGCCGGCGAACTCGGCGATCAGGCGGCGGGTGACGCCGGGGGCGATCAGCGCGTCGCCGGCGGCGACCACCCGGATGCCGCCGAGGATGTCCTCCAGGGCCATGTCCTTGACCAGGAAGCCGCTGGCCCCGGCGCGCAGCGCGGCGTAGACGTGGTCGTCCTCGTCGAAGGTGGTGAGCACCAGGACCCGGACGGCCGGGTGGGCGGCGGTGATCAGGCGGGTGGCCTCGATGCCGTCCAGCTCGGGCATCCGGATGTCCATCACCACCACGTCCGGTTGCAGCTCGGCCGCCAGCCTGACGGCCTCCCGGCCGTTGCCCGCCTCGCCGACCACGGCGAGGTCGGGGTGGTCGGCGGCCAGCACCCGCAGGCCGGCCCGCACCAGCGGCTGGTCGTCGACCAGGACGATGCGTAGCACCATCAGACCGCCTCCACCGCAGTCGCCGCCACGGCCACCGGCAGCCGCGCCGCCACCCGGAACCCGCCGCCGTCCCGCGGCCCGGCGCTGAACTCGCCGTCCAGCAGCGCCACCCGCTCGCGCATCCCGATCAGACCGAAGCCCCCGCCGCCACCGCCACTCCCGCCGTGCCCGTGCCCGCTGCCGCTGCCGCGGTCGGTGACCTCCACCGTCAGCTCGCTCTCCCGGTACTCGAGCACCACCCGGCAGCGCTGCACCCCGGCGTGCCGCACCACGTTGGTGACCGCCTCCTGGACGATCCGGAACGCCGACAGCTCCAGCTCGGGCGCCAACGGCCGCCGCTCGCCGAGCCAACGCACGTCCACCCGCACCCCGGCCTCGGCGGTGGCCGTGACCAGCCGCTCCACCTCGGCCAGCCCGGGCGCGGGACCGCGCGGCGACGGCGCCGCCGGCACCTCGTCCGCTCCGCCGACCCTCCCGCCGACCGTCCCGTCGACCGGCCGGCGCAGCGAGCCGACGGTGCGGCGCAGCCCGGCCAGCGTCTCCCGGCTGGTCGCCTCGATGGCGCGCAGCGCGTTGCGGGCCTCCTCGGGCTGGGTGTCCATCACCCGGCTGCCGACCCCGGCCTGGATCGCGATGATGCCGATGCTGTGCGCCACCAGGTCGTGCAACTCCCGGGCGATCTCCAGCCGTTCGGCGGTGATCGCCTCGATCGTGGTGCGGGCCCGCAGCGCCTCGGTGTGGGCCCGGTGCTCGCGGACGGTGTTGCCGAGCAGCCAGCCGACGGCGACCAGCAGCAGGAAGAGGGCGGCCGGCGGCGCGCCGAGCAGGTCGCCGCGCAGCCACATCGGGGCGGCGCAGCACAGCCCGCCGCAGGTCAGCACGGCGGCGGCGATCGAGGTGCGGCGCGGCCGGACAGCGTCACCAGCCCGACCGCAACGGCCAGCAGCACGCACTGCGGCAGCGTGTAGGACCAGGCCCGCAGCGACACCACGGCGAGGAAGGCGCCGCCCGTCATCAGCGACAGCCCGAGCAGCGGCCGGCGACGCAGCAGCACGGCCGGCAGCAGGGTGGCGAGCAGCGGGTAGCTCAGCGCCGCACCGCCCTGGCCGCCCTGCCGCGGCAGCAGGTAGGGCGCGGGGTACGGCCGCACCGGGTCCGGCACGGTCAGGAACTCCACCGAGGCCGTCCGCGCCCGGCCGACCGCGTAGAGCAGGACGACCGGGTAGAGCACCACGACGGTCCACACCAGCGCGGTCCGGACCGGCGGCGGTATCCGCTTGAGCAGCGGCAGGTCAGGGATCGTGTTCACGCCGCGATGCTAGCCAGCCGGGGCCTCCCGGCGGACCCTCCCACGGGCGTACGCCCCGGGGCCACCCCGGGCCCGCCGGTTGTGGCCGCCGGCCGCATGTGCGGGCACCCCGCCGCGGGCCAGTGTGGTCCCCGTGATCGAAGCACACGACCTGACGAAGCGTTACGGCCGCAAGACCGCCGTCGACGGACTGACCTTCACCGTCCGCCCGGGCCACGTCACCGGGTTCCTCGGCCCCAACGGCGCCGGCAAGAGCACCACACTGCGCCTGCTGCTCGGCCTGCACGCCCCGACCAGCGGCACCGCGACCGTCAGCGGCCGCCCGTTCCTGCACCACCCGCGCGGCCTGCGGCACGTCGGCGCGCTGCTCGACGCGAGCGAGGTGCACGGCGGGCGCACCGCCCGGGCCCACCTGACCGCGCTGGCGCAGAGCAACCGGATCCCGCGCTCCCGGGTGGGCGAGGTGCTCACCGAGGTCGGTCTGGCCGGCGCGGCGGGCCGGCGGATCGGCGGGTTCTCGCTGGGCATGCGCCAACGCCTCGGGATCGCCAGTGCGTTGCTCGGCGACCCGCCGGTGCTGCTCTTCGACGAGCCGTTCAACGGCCTGGACCCGGAGGGCGTGCTCTGGGTGCGCACGCTCTTCCGCCGGCTGGCCGCCGAGGGCCGCACGGTCTTCGTCTCCAGCCACCTGATGAGCGAGATGGAGAGCACCGCGGACCGGCTGATCGTGATCGGCCGCGGCGAGCTGATCGCGGACGCCTCGATCGCCGAGTTCGCCGCCCGGGCCGGTGGCAGCCGGGTGCTGGTGCGCACCGACCGGGCCGCCGAGTTCGCCGGGCTGCTCACCGCCGCGGGCGCCACGGTCGAGGCCGCCGGCCCCGACCGGTTGTCGGTCGGCGGACTGGACGCCGACCGGATCAGCGAGCTCGCCTACGACAACCACCTGCGGCTGGCCGAACTGGCCACCCGGCAAGCCTCATTGGAGCAGGCCTTCATGGAACTGACCGCCGACAGCGTCGAGTACCTCGCCGGGGAGGAGAAGTGACCACCACCATGACGGCCGCTCCCGTGACCGGCACCGCCGCCGCACCCGGCCGCGCCGAGCCGCGCCCCCGGTTCCGCGACCTGCTCGCCGCCGAGTGGACCAAGCTCTGGTCGCTGCGCTCGATCCGCTGGGCGCTGGGCGGCCTGCTGCTCGCGGCGCTGCTCGCCAACGGCAACGCCGCCCGGTCCGACATGGCCAACTACGCGCACTACTCGCAGGACCTCAAGGAGCACTACTTCAGCCCGTACTGGGTGATGCGCGACTGCTACACCAGCAACGCCGGCTGGATCACCGCGCTGCTGGCCGGGGCGATCGGGGCGATCGCGATCGTCGGCGAGTACAGCACCGGGATGATCCGCACCACCTTCGCCGCCGTGCCGGCCCGCCGCTCGGTGCTGGCCGCCAAGGCGGCGGTGCTGACGGCGCTGATGTCGGCGGCGGGCCTGGTGATGTCGTTCGGGTCGTTCTTCCTGGTGCAGGCGATCATGTCGGAGCACCACCAGGGGGTCTCGCTCTCCCGCGAGGGCGTGCTGCGCTGCGTGCTGGCCTCCGCGGCGCTGCCGGTGGTCTGTGCCCTGGTCGGCTTCGGCCTCGGCGCGCTGATCCGGCACAGCGCCACCACGATGATCGCGGTCACCGCCGTGCTCCTGCTGCTGCCGAACCTGGTGAACGCGCCCGACAAGCGGTGGGTCACGGACGCCTACAACGCGCTGCCGATCCCGGCCTGGGAGCGCCTCGCCTTCGTCGGCTCGCGGGCCCAGTTGGGCGGGAAGTACCCGGCCACCATCGACGGGTCCTGGGTGGCGCTGCTGGTCTGGTCGCTCGCGGCGGTGGTCGTCCCGCTGCTGGTGGTCCGCCGCCGGGACGTGTGACCGGGACGTGTGACCGGGCGGCTGTGGGAGTGGGCAGCTGTGGGAGTGGACCAGGGCGGCGGCCCGGTCGGGGTGACCCGGCCGGGCCGCCGCCCTGGCCGTGGGCCGGTGAACCCCGCCCGGGTCAGAGGAACCGCAGGGTCTCCACTTCACCGGTCTGCTGGTTGCGGAGCAGCAGATCACTGCTCTCGCCGCGCTTGAGCAGGTAGGCGTAGACGATCAGGGCCCGGTTGACGGCGTCGGTCTTGTTCACCGACTCCAGGGCGACGATCTCCTGGATCGCCTCGCGGGACCGCGGGGTCAGGGCCGTCGTCACGCGCTCCACCGCAACCGGCGCGTCGGTTCCCTTGGTGACCTCGGACTGCCGTGCATCTTTCACGGTCTTGACTTCCTCCCCCGCCTGTGGAGGGGGATTCCCCTCAGCCTCGCGGCTGAGCCGCGGCGCGTGAGCGCGGCGGTGGGACGACTTCCTGCTTCACCGACGACCGCCCGCCCGGAGCACTCCGTTGCGGTCTTACGCCGCCTCCACAGGCTGCTGCCGCCAGCCCGGCGGCCAGGATGTTCTTCGCCGCGTTCACGTCCCGGTCGTGGACCGCTCCGCAGTCGCACGTCCACTCGCGGATGCTCAGGGGCATCGTGTCGCGGATCACTCCGCAGGCCGAGCACAGCTTGGAGCTGGGGAACCACCGGTCGATGGTGACCAGGTCGCGGCCGTACCAGGCACATTTGTATTCCAGCATGGTTCGCAGCTCGCTCCAGCTCGCGTCGCTGATCGCGCGGGCGAGCTTGTGGTTCTTGAGCAGGTTGCGGACCGTCAGGTCCTCGATCACGACCGTTTGGTTTTCGCGGACGAGCCGAGTGGTGAGCTGGTGCAGGAAGTCCCTGCGTCGATGCCCACCGCCGTGCCCGCGGACGGCAGGGGCTTGACGGTCGGGTCATCGCACAGCATCGAGATGAACCACCGTCCGGCCGCATCCCGGCTGATGGTGACCGTGGACGGCGGCTGCCCCGCGGGCAGTTCCCGGGACCACATGATGTCCAGCGGTTCGGTCATCTTGGCCAGCGTGAGGCGGCCGTCCCGGTAGCGGAACGCGGAGGCGGTGTACTCGGCGCTGTCGTGGGATCTCTTCTTCGACTTGAACCGGGGGTACTTCGCCCGTCTGTGCCAGAAGTTGGAGAACGCCCCTTGCAGGTGCCGGAGCGCCTGTTGGAGCGGAACGGAGGAGACCTCGGAGAGGAACGCCAGTTCCTCGGTCTTCTTCCACGCCGTCAGCATCGCCGACGTCTGGTTGTAGTTCACCCGCTCCTGCCGCATCGTCCACGCCTCGGACCGGGCTGCCAGCGCCTTGTTGTAGACAAGCCGCACACAACCGAACGTACGCGACAGCTCAGCCGCCTGCGCATCGGTCGGATAGGAGCGGAACTTGAAAGCCCGCTTCACCTGAGTGACCGTCACGACACACACGGTAACACTCATCTGTGTGACCACCTGCGGGTGATCGCCTTCCGAGACGCCATACCGCCCTGGCGGCAGTCTGGCCATCCCGGTCCCGCTACGCGGGAATTTCGCTCCCCCGGCTGAAGCGGGGGTATCCACGAAGAAATTTGACCTCAGAACGCCGGGAAGGCCGCACCGCCCGGGTAGCACGGCTCGCGCTCGCCGCGGAAGGCGGTGCTGGTGCGGGCCAGCGCCCCCGGGCGCAGCTCCTCGACCCGGCCGGCGGCGGCGAGGGTGGCCAGCGTGGTGCCGCCCAGGTAGGCCGCGCCGAGCTCGGCGACGGTGAGCCGGAGATCGGGCTCGGCCGTACTGCGGGTGCAGGCGGCGGGGGCTTCGGGGGACTCGGCGCGGAGGCGGTAGTGGCCGGTATTCCAGGGGCAGAACGCGTCCGCCACCGCGACGACCACGTCCAGCGGCACCGCGTACCGCCGCGCGGCGAGCGCGCGGGGCACGTCCACCAGGCGCACCCAGAGTCGGTCCACCTCACTGGAGCGCACCGCGCGGGCGTCGACCAGCAGGTGCGGCAGCGGCTCGTCGACCGCCGCCTCGCACTCCAGCCAGGGGACCAGGTCGATTCCGGCCAGGTAGCGCCAGAGCGCGGCGTGGGCCGGGTGGGAGAGGGCGGCCAGCTCAATCACGCGGACAGTGCTCGCGTTGTTGCCGAGGACGTCCCGGCCGCTGTGCACCCGGTACAGCGCGTAGCCGGTGGCCGTGCCGTCCGCCTCGTGGTGCACGGCGAAGCGCAGCGCGGTGGCGCCGTCGCGGGCGGCGTCGTCGTCGAGCAGTCGTTCGTTCCAGGCGAAGGCCTTCCGGGCCGGCCAGCCGACGGTGCGCTGGTGCGCCTGCTCGTAGACCTGCTCGAGGAGCGGGCGGGCCTTCTTGTGGTCCAGCAGGCGGATACTGCCGGTGCCGAAGTCCACGTCGGGGCGGAAGACCATTGCGCGTTTGTCGCAGCGGAGTTGGGCACCACGGGTGGCCAGGCCGTAGCCGAACCGACCGTAGATGCCCGCCTCGGAGGGGCGCAGCACGGCGAGCGGCTCGGCACCGCTCTCGTGCAGGTCGGCCAGCTGCCGGCGCATCAGCGCGGTGAGGATCCCCCGCCGCCGGTGGGTGGGGGCGACCCCGACGCAGGTCACCCCCGCGACGGGGACGACGGCCCCGGGCACGGTGAGCATGCGGGCACGGGCGGCGGTGCCACCGACGGGGGCGCCGTCGTCGAACGCGCCCAGGGTGCGGGCGAGTTCGGTGGCTGCGCGTTCCCGGCGGAGGGCGTCGGGGGTGAGGTCCTCGTTGTAGGTGTTGGCGATCACGCGGGCCCAGGCGTCGAACTCGTGGGCGACGACGGGGCGCAGGAGGAACGGGGTGGGCACGGGGACTGTATAGCGGGCGCGTGCGGTGGGGGCGAACGGATTTTCATGGCCGAATATGGCATTTCGTGCATGGGGGTGGCGTGGCATGCATACGCTGATTTGTACTCAGGCAGGTACGGAGCGTTATCGGCTAGCGGGCGGTGGTCACGGTGACGGAACAGGACGAGGGCGAGGCGGTCCTGCCGGAAGAGCAGGAGCCGGACGAGGTCCAGCAGTTCTTCAGCACGATCGGGAGACAGCTGAAGCTGCTGCGCGAACGGCAGGGGTGGACGCAGAAGGAGTTCGCGCAGCGGATGCAGTACGGCGAGGACCTCATCTCGTCCATCGAGAGGGGTCGGCGCAACGTGCAGCCGGAGTTCCTGGAGGCGGCGGACGAGCTGCTGAAGGCGGGCGGGCTGCTGAAGGCCGCAGCGGAGGACGCGAAGAAGGCGAAGGAGAAGGCGAGGGAGAGGGCGAAGCATCCTGCGTTCTTCCGGGGGTACGCAGGGCTGGAGTCGGACGCCGTTGAGATCAGCTTCTACAGCACGCTGGTCATCCCCGGCCTGCTTCAGACACCTGCCTACGCCCGACACATCTTCACCACCGGCCGCCCGCTGCTGGATGAAAAGACCATCGAGCAACGAGTCGCGGCACGACTAGCGCGACAGGAGGCTCTGGCCAATCGTTGGCCTCCGGCGATGCTCAGCTGCATCATCGAGGAGTCGGTACTCCAGCGTCCGATCGGCGGCAAGGAGGTCCAGAAGGGTCAGCTTCAGAACCTTCTGGCATTCAGCCAACTGCGCAACGGTGAACTGCAGATCATGCCGACCAGCTGCCAAGACCACGGCGGCGTCGATGGTCCGTTCACGCTGCTTACGCCCAAGAAGGGCCCTCAGATTGCTTATACCGAGGTGCAAGGAGTCGGTCACTTGATCACTGAGTTCGACGACGTCCGGCTGCTCGCTGCGAAGTATGGGACTATCCGATCGCAGGCTCTCACTCCTAGGGAGTCGCAGACTCTGGTCACGAAGATGCTGGGAGAGCTATGAGCACCGAAGCGTCCGAACTCATCTGGTTCAAGAGCAGCTACAGCGGCGCCGAGGGCGGCGAGTGCATCGAGGTCGCCGTCGCCTGGCACAAGAGCAGCTACAGCGGCAGCGAAGGCGGCGAGTGCATCGAGGTCGCCTCGTGCCCCACCACCGTCCACATCCGCGACTCCAAGGACCAGGCCGGCCCCCAACTCGCCGTCACCCCGGCCGCGTGGAGCGCCTTCCTGACCCTCGCCACCACCCTCTGAACGGCGCAACGCCAAGGCCCGGCCGATCCCACACCCACCGGCCGGGCCTTCGCTTACCGCACCCACTCCTTCAGCAGTTCGGTGTCCAGGGTGATCGCCACCGGCGCCGGGAGCGTCACCTGCTCCCCGAACGGGACGACCACGCTCTCCCCGTACTGCGAACCGTCGGGCTCGCTGTAGACCTTGACCTCGAGCGTGTCCCGGTCGATCAACAGGTAGACGGGAATGTTCGTCTCGGCGTAGGCACGCGGCTTCTCCCGCCGATCCCGCCGGTCGGTGTCGGAGTCGTACGAAGTGATCTCGACAACCATGAGTACGGCGTCGGCAGGCGCCCACTCAGCGTGACCGACGAAGGCATCACTCGCGGCGAGCACACCGTCCGGCCGCGCACGTCCACCCCGATAGGTTTCGACCTTGAGGCCCTGGTCATGCACCCAGAGCTCCGGTCGTGCCTGGATACAGATCCGCGTCAGCCACTGGACGATGCGTCCGTGGTCACCGTCCGGCACAGGCTTCGCCTTCAGCTTCCCGTTGATGAGTTCGACTCGCATCCCTTCGAAGGTGTTCGCCACTATGCGGGCGAGCTCCTCGAACTCCTCGGGTGCCATCTGCGGACGGTCAACCATCGCGGTCATGGGCTGTCCTTCCTTCGCCTGGGCAGCGTCCTACCTGCGAGGGTAGCGACCCTCCCGACATCCCGCCCCGGAACCGGCCCACCCCACCCGATCGAGCCACCGGAGCGCACCACCAAGGCCCGGCCGAGTCAGAGCTCGCGCAGATAGGCAGCGTGGGGAGCCCCGATAACAAGACGGGCACAGATCCGGATGATCAAGGAGGTGCAAACGCTCTATGATCACGGGGACACCTGTGCCCGTCCTGCCATCGTGGCTGACCGATCCGCCCTGGGAGCAGTTCGCGGCGCTGCTACCCGAACGCCCTACAGTCGATCCGGCCCACCCGCTGGGTTGCCACCGCCGCCGCATCAGCGACCGGATCGTGTTCGACAAGCTGCTACAGCTCCTGCGATTCGGCTGCTCCTACCAGGCGATCGCCGACACGACCTGCTCGGCGACCACCATCCGCAACCGCCGCGACGAGTGGATCCGGCTTGGCGTCTTCGCCCGGCTCAAGCAGATCGCGCTCCAGTCCTACGACCGGATCGTCGGTCTCGTGCTCGACCAGATCGCCGTCGACGGCTCCATCACCAAAGCTCCCGGAGGCGGCGAGGCGGCGGGACGCTCACCGGTTGATCGCGGCAAACAGGGCTTGAAGCGCTCAGGTATGACAGATGGTTACGGAATCCCGCTCGGCAGGGTCCTGGCCGGAACGAACCGCCACGACTCCCCGCTACTCGCTCCCACCTTGGACCAGCTGGAGGACTTCAAGCCGTTGCCCGACAACATCACCGTGCACCTGGACGCCGGCTACGACTCGAACAAGACCCGCACCGAGCTGGCCGCGCGTGGCCTGCGCGGTCGCATCGCGCACAAGGGCGAGAAAGCGCCGATCCAGGCAAGCCGGCGGTGGCACATCGAGCGCACCCACGCCTGGCAGAACGCCTTCCACCGGCTCGCACACTGCTACGAACGCCGAACCGCGGTCAGCGACGCCTATTTCGACCTCGCCGATACGATCATCACCGTCCGGAGCCTGCTCCGCCGAGCGTGGACGACTCACCGCTGGGACAACCGCCCGAACCATCGCCCATGAGCGCACGCCTATGTGGGCGTTGCCCGGTTGCCGACGCCAGTGCTGTGGTGCTCTTGGGCGGCGAGGACCTGATCGGCGTGATCGATCGCCCACTGGCCGAGGGCGGCCAGGGGTCCGTCAGCGAGGCTCCCACCCAACTCTGACAGCTCATACGCCACGGAGCGGTCGACCGGCGTGGTGACCCGTACGATCAAGCCGTTGGCGTGCAGACGGCGAAGCGTCTGGGTCAGGACCTTGTCACTGACACCCGCAATGCCGCCCAGAAGGTCGATCCGGCGGCGCCTGCCCGCTCGCAGCGCCATGAGCACTACCGGGTCCCAGGTGTGAGCGATCAGGTCAGCGACGAGGCGCACGGCACAGTCGGCGGCGAAGGGCGGGCAGTGGTCGTTCACACGTCTCTTCCTACCGGATTCGGGCCTACCGATTGGTAGGCCCGGGATCCCTACCGTAGCGAGGCATCGGACCTTCGAGGAACTGGGAGAGCGACGTGCGTATCGGAATTCTGGGCACCGGCGTGATGGCCTCGGCACTGGCCGAGGCGTGGATGCGACGTGGACACCACGTCCTTGTCGCAGGCCGTTCACAGGACAAGGCTCGAGCAATCGCCGAGCGGCTCGGCGACGCCGTCGAAGCGGTCATCCCCGCGCAGGTGGCCGGCGCGAGCGATGCAGTGGTCGTGGCGGTGGCATGGGAGGGACTCGACCACGTGCTCGCTCTCGCCGGGGCCGGCGAGGGGTCGATGGCAGGCAAGCCCGTGATCGACTGCACCAACGCGCTGGACTACGCTTCCGGCCTGCTCAAGCCACCCAGCGGGTCGGCGATACAGCACATCGCCGAGCGAGCCGTAGGCAGCCGCGTGGTCAAGGCACTGCACCTGTTCGCGGGGACGAGCTGGCTGGCGCCGACGCCGGCGGGACAACCGAAGCGGACCGTGGCGATGTGCGGTGACGACGACGCGGCGCTCGGCATCGCCGCTGAGCTGATCCGCGACCTCGGCGGCGTGCCCGCCGTGATAGGCGGACTCGAGCACGCCCGGCAGCTTGAAGAAGTGGCGGGTTTCGTCATGCAACTGGTCGCCGCGGGCCACAACCCCGTCACCGCCGTACCCGTCGTCGAGCGGCCACAGGACTGACGACGTCACTCATCACCTGCGCTGCGGGACGGCCGGCACCCCCCTGACAGTCTGTGAGCTGGCAGCGAGCCACTGATCCCCCAGACCGGGTACGCCGCCAGTGGCATCCCTGCCGAAAGCAGAGATGATGGCAGGACGGGCAAAGGTCTCCGGTGATCACAGAGCGTCGCACCTCCGCGGCCACCGGGACCTGCGTTCGCGTGGCTGCCGGGGCTCCTATACCGCCTATCTGCGCGGGCTCTCAGTAGCCTTCGCACCATGCCCACCGCCACACCCCGCGAAATCACGCCTACCGCCCCGAAGGTCCTGCCCGCCCTGCGGCCGGCCCTGATGCCGGGTGACGACCTGGTGGACGACGCCACCGTCAAGGGAGCCCGGTACGACGGCACCGACCTCACCGGACGCGATGCCGAGGCGGTGGAGATCGAGCAGTCGCGCTTCGAGAACGTGCGCGGTGTGGTCGAACGGCAGCTTCCGCGACGTGCTGATCACCGCCACCCGCGCGGACTCCGCCCTGCTGCGGTACTGCAAGCTGCGGACCGTGGTCTTCGACGGCTGCAACCTCCAGGGCACCGACTTCCAGTTCGCCGAACTGACCGGTGTCCGGTTCGAGCAGTGCGACCTCACCGGCGCGCAGTGGGCGCACGCCAAGCTCTCGAACGTCGTCTTCGACGCCTGCACCCTGCTGGACATGGGCGGCGCCACCAGCCTGGCCGGAGCAACGGTACGAGGCCCAGGGGCGCTGGAACTCGCCCTGGGCCTCGCGAGGGAGTCCGGGATCGTGATCGAACCCTAGGCGGCTTACCCGGCCGCGACCCGCCGGCGGGGGCGGCGGACGAGTTCGCCGCCGCAGTTCGGGCAGTCCTGCTGCATGGCCCCGGCGCAGTCGCTGCAGAAGCTGCACTCGTACGAGCAGATCCACGCCTCCCCTTCGGGGGTGAGTTTCGTGGTCTCGCAACGTTCGCACAGGGTGCGCATCTCCAGGGCCATGCCGGCGATTCTGCCAGAGCGTGCACGTCGCCTCCGGCATGGGCGCCCCCGCCGCCGGGCAGGCTGTTCTCCACATCCACCGGCCGACCGAGGGGACGCATGCATGCAGGCAGACACCAGGATCCACGACTGGCGGATCGAGCCGCGGGAGTACGCACGGCAGGAGGAGCGGCGCGGGCGGCGGCACGCGTACCAGAGCCTCGACCCGGCGCGCACCGCGCTGATCGTGGTCGACATGGTGCCGTTCTTCGTCGAGGCGAATCCGTACGCCCGCGGGATCGTGCCCAACATCGACCGGCTCGCCACCGCCCTGCGCACGACCGGCGGCCTGGTCGCCTGGGTGGTGCCGGGGCACCGGACGCCGCTCCTCGACATCACCGAGGAGTTCTACGGGCCGGCGGTCAGCAAGCTGTACGCCACCGCCGGCGGTGACGGCCCGCTGCGGTCACGCCCGTGGCACGGCTTCGACGTCCGGCCCGAGGACCTGGTGGTGGAGAAGGACGCGTACAGCGCCTTCTTCCCGGGCCGCTCGACGCTCCCACAGGCGCTGACCGCACGGAACATCGACACCGTCCTGATCACGGGCACGCTCACCAACGTCTGCTGCGAGTCCTCGGCCCGCGACGCGGCCACCTCGGGCCTGCGGGTGCTGATGGTCGCCGACGCCAACGCCGCCCGCCGCGACCAGGACCACAACGCCACCCTGCACACCGTCTACCGCTCCTTCGGCGACGTCCGCCCGACCGCCGAGGTGCTGGAACTGATCACCCGCCCGGCCTGACCGACGCGGGGAGCCGGGATGCCCGCGCGGTCGTTCTGCAGCTCCCACAGTTCGCGGAAGAGGCCGTCCTGGGCGACCAGTTCGGCGAAGGTGCCGCTCTGCCGCACCTGGCCGTGGTGGAGCACCACGATGCGGTCGGCGACGGCGACGTTGGTGAGGCGGTGGGTCACCAGGACCACGGCCTTGTCGGCGGCGATCGCGCGCAGGCCGGTGAAGATGCGGTGCTCCGCGCGGGGGTCCAGGGCCGCGGTGGGCTCGTCGAGCACCAGGAGTCCGGCGGGCCGGTGGAAGGCGCGGGCCAGGGCGATCCGCTGCCACTGGCCGCCGGACAGCTCCTCGCCGCCGAGCCACTCCGCCGCCAACAGCGTGCCGAGGCCGTTGCGCAGCCCGTCCAGCACCTCGTCCGCGCCGGCGGCCGCGGCGGCGCGGCGCACCGCCGCCTCGCCCTCGGGGGTGGGTTGGCCCAGGTCGATGTTCTCCCGGGCGATCAGGGGCCAGCGGGCGTAGTCCTGGGGGACGACGGCGACGCGCTTCCACAGCGCGGTCGGGTCGAGCTCGCGGGTGTCCCGGCCGTCCCAGGTGACGGCGCCCTCGGTGGGCAGGTAGAGGCCGGAGAGGAGCTTGGCCAGGGTGGTCTTGCCGGAGCCGTTCTCCCCGACCAGGGCGACGATCTCGCCGCGGTTCACGGTGAGGGTCACGCCGTTCAAGGCGGTCCGCTCGGAGGCGGGGTAGCGGTAGACCACGGACTCGACGGCGACGGTCTTCGGGTCGCCGGGGGCGGCGGTGCCCCGCTGCAGGCGCTGGCCGCCGGCCTTGTCGAGGAAGTTCGCCCAGTCGTCCAGGTAGAGGCCGGTGCGGAACAGGTCGGCCCCGTACCCGACCATGCCCTGCAGGCTGCCGGCCACCGTGCGCAGCGCGAAGACGGCCGCGCCGCCGTTGGGCAGGCTCATCCGGCCGGTGGCGACCAGCCAGAGCATCGCCGCCCACACCAGCAGCGACCCGGCGCCGGAGGCGGTGGCGCCGAGCACCGCCAGCTTGGTGGCCTGCCAGATCGCCTCGTTGAGCACCTTCTCCATCCGCGCGCCGAGCGCCGCGTAGCGGCCCAGCAGGAAGTCGCCCATGGTGTCGGAGCGGAGCTGGTCGGCGTTGCCCTTGCAGTGGGCGATGTACCAACGCAGGTTGCCCATCAGCCGGCGTTCGCTGATCGTCACCCGGTTCGCCAGGTACTGGACCCGGGCGCCCCGCACCGAGGCGATGCCCTCGGGCAGCGCGGCGATCAGCAGCAGTGGCAGCAGCAGCGGGTGCAGGTAGGTGAGGACGCCGGCCGCGCCGACCATCGAGGCGGCCGAGGAGAGCAGGTTCTGGGCCTCCCCGAGGAGGTCGACGCAGACCTCGGCGCCCCGGTCCGCGGCCTCCAGCTCGTCCTTGAAGCCGGCCTGGTCGTAGGCGGTGAGCTCGGCCTCGACGGTGGCCCGCAGCACCGTCAGCTCCGCCTCGCGGGCGATCCGCGGCGACAGCCGCGCGGTCAGCGCCCAGATCGCCCGGCCGAGCAGCGCCCGGACCCCGGTGGCGGCGCCGATCAGCGCGATCGACGGCAGCGCGTGCACCACCCGGGCGTTGACGTCGCCGGGGCTGAAGAGCGCGGCGATGGTCCCGGTGGTGGCCAGCAGCCCGGCCGCCCCGAGCACGGCGGAGAGCAACTGGCAGACCAGCAGCGCGGCCACCGCCCGGCGCTCGATCCGCCAGGCGAGGGCGAAGGCCCGGTACACCAGGCTCGGCAGCCGCCGGGCCATCCCGCTGACGCTGATCGCCTCGATCGCCTCGGTGAGCCGCCGCCCGCCGCGCCACTCGAGCTGCTCGTCGGCGACCTCGTCCTCGCCCTGTTGCGCCGAGTCCTGTTCCGCCTGCTCCTCGACCTGCTCCGCCACCTCGATGCCCTTCCGCCGCACGGGTGTTGGACGCTAGCGGCGACGCGGGAACAGCTTCGGGCGTGTCGTCGAATCAACGCTCGAACGAGTGACGGGCTGCGGGGACGTCAGAGGCGGTAGGCGTCGCGACGGTGGTCCACGTCCACGTCCACAACGACGGCTTCGGGATGCGTCTGCGTCAGTGCAGGCGGTCCGCCATGGCGGCGGCGAGCTCCTCCTGGCCGATCTCCTCGCCGCGGGCGATCTCGGCGTCCGACTCGGCAAGGCGACGCATCGTCTCGGGGTCGCGCAGGATCTCGATCGTCTCCATCAGGGAGGCGTACTCCTCGACCGCGAGCACGATCACCGCGGATTCGCCGTTGCGGGTCACCATGACCTGTTCGTGGGTGGTGACGACTTCCTCGACCAGGGCGGAGAACTGCTCCTTGGCCTTCGCCAGGCTCATCCTCTTCATGTCCGGAATTCTAGGAACGACGGAGGCCTCGTCACCCTCCGTGGAGAGTGACGAGGCCTCCCTCGTTCAGAACGTCCGGGCCGCTCAGATGTCGCGGAACGTCTCGATCTGCGCGCCGATCGAGTTCAGCCGGTCGGCCAGGTCCTCGTAGCCGCGGTTGATCACGTAGACGTTGCGCAGCACCGAGGTGCCCTCGGTGGCGAGCATGGCGAGCAGGACCACGACGGCGGGGCGCAGGGCGGGCGGGCACATCATCTCGGCGGCGCGCCAGCGGGTGGGGCCCTCGACCAGGACGCGGTGCGGGTCCATCAGCTGGACGTTGGCGCCCAGGCGGGTCAGTTCGGTGAGGTAGATGGCGCGGTTGTCGTAGACCCAGTCGTGGATCAGCGTGGAGCCCTGGGCGGTGGCGGCGATGGCCGCGAAGAAGGGCACGTTGTCGATGTTGATGCCGGGGAAGGGCATCGGGTGGATCTTGTCGATCGGGGCGTGCAGCTTGGACGGGCGGATCGTCAGGTCGACCAGCCGGGTGCGCTCGTTGTCGGCGAAGTACTCGGGGCCGCGATCGTAGTCGAGGCCCATCTCCTCCAGCACCGCGAGCTCGATCTCGAGGAACTCGACCGGGGCCCGGCGCACCGTCAGCTCGGACTCGGTGACGACGGCGGCGGCCAGCAGGCTCATCGCCTCCACCGGGTCCTCGGAGGGGGCGTAGTCCACGTCGCAGTCGATCAGGGCCTTGCCGTGCACGGTGAGGGTGGTGGTGCCGATGCCCTCGATCTTGACGCCGAGCCGCTCCAGGAAGAAGCAGAGGTCCTGGACCATGTAGTTGGGGCTGGCGTTGCGGATCACCGAGATGCCGTCGTGCCGGGCGGCGGCGAGCAGCGCGTTCTCGGTCACGGTGTCGCCGCGCTCGGTCAGCACGATCGGGCGGTCGGGGCTGACGGCCCGGTCGACCTCGGCGTGGTAGATGCCGGTGGTGGCGGTGACCTCCAGGCCGAACCGGCGCAGCGCGGCCATGTGCGGCTCGACGGTGCGGGTGCCCAGGTCGCAGCCGCCGGCGTAGGGGAGCTTGAAGTGGTCGACCCGGTGCATCAGCGGGCCGAGGAACATGATGATCGAGCGGGTGCGGCGGGCCGCGTCCTGGTCCATGGCCTCCAGGTCCAGCTCGGCCGGCGGGATGATCTCCAGGTCGGCGCCGCCGTTGATCCAGCGGGTCTTCACGCCGATGCTGTTGAGCACCTCGAGCAGGCGGTAGACCTCCTCGATCCGGGCGACCCGGCGCAGCGTGGTGCGGCCGGTGGTGAGCAGCGAGGCGCAGAGCAGCGCGACGCAGGCGTTCTTGCTGGTCTTGACGTCGATGCTGCCGGAGAGCCGGCGGCCGCCGACCACCCGCAGGTGCATCGGGCCGCCGTAGCCGAGGGAGACGATCTCGCTGTCCAGCGCCTCGCTGATCCGGGCGATCATCTCAAGGCTGATGTTCTGCCCCCCGTTCTCGATCCGGTTGACCGCGCTCTGGCTGGTGCCGAGGGCGGTGCCGAGCTCCGCCTGGGTCCAGCCGCGGTGCTTGCGGGCGTCACGGATGAGCTTGCCGATGCGCGAGAGGTAGTCATCTGCCATGGGCGAGACCATATCTCATCTATGAGATAGCACTGCGGGCGGTACCCCCGTTCGGGGTACCGCCCGCAGTGACCTGCGCGGGAAGCGCGGTGAAAGGGCCTCAGCGAAGAACTCAGCCCTTCTGCATGACCTCCGGCTCGTGGCGGCGCAGCAGCCGCAGCACCAGGAAGGCCAGCGCGGTGGAGAGCAGCACCAGCATGAAGGAGTCGACGAACCACATGGCGGCGCTGTGCTTCCACAGGGCGTCGTGCTCGTTCATGTGCGCGGGGTCGAGCACCATGATGTGGCTGAGGTCGAGCGTGGTGCCGACGATCGCGACGCCCCAGCGGGCCGGCATCAGCCAGGAGAACTGCGCCAGGCCGGCCTTGTCGAAGAGCTGGAAGAGGCAGCCGGTGAAGACCACCTGGATGATCGCGAACATCACCAGCAGCGGCATGGTCTTCTCGGCGGTCTTCACCAGCGAGGAGATCACCAGGCCGAACATCATCGAGGTGAAGCTGAGCAGGATGATGCCGATGGCCATCTCGATGGCCGGCGCGTTGCTGAAGATCAGGCCGTGCGCGGGCAGCTTGCGGGGGGCGAAGCCGACCGCGGCGATGATCGTGCCCTGCAGCAGGCTGAAGAAGCCGAGCACGATGATCTTCGAGACCAGGTACGCCGACCGGGACAACCCGGTGGCGCGTTCCCGTTCGTAGATCGCCCGTTCCTTGATCAACTCACGGACCGAGTTGGCCGCGCCCGAGAAGCAGGCGCCGATCGCCAGCACCAGCATGACCGTGCCGGCCGCGTTGTTGGTGCCGCCCATCGGGTTGGGCGCCAGGCCGTGGGTGGCCGGGACCACCGCGGAGACCGCACCGAGCACCGCGGGCAGCAGCACCGACAGCGCCAGGAAGCCGCGGTCGGAGGCGATCACCGACAGGTAGCGGCGGATCAGCGTCCACAGCTGCGAACCCCAGCTCTGCGCCTTCGGCGGCTGGATCGGCGTGTGGTTGACCGGGGCCTGCTGCACCTGGACCGCGTCCACGTCGGCCGAGTACTGCTGGTAGTGCACCGAGCCCTTGTAGCGGCCGGCCCAGTCGTGCTCCGGGTAGTTCTCGAAGGCCTGGAAGACGTCGGCCCAGGTCTCGTAGCCGAAGAAGTGCAGCGCCTCGTCCGGCGGACCGAAGTAGGCCACCGAACCACCCGGGGCCATCACCAGCAGCCGGTCGCAGAGCGCGAGTTCGGCCACCGAGTGGGTCACCACCAGGATGGTGCGGCCGTCGTCGGCCAGGCCGCGCAGCATCTGCATGACCTCGCGGTCCATGCCCGGGTCGAGGCCCGAGGTGGGCTCGTCCAGGAAGATCAGCGACGGCTTGGTGAGCAGCTCCAGGGCCACCGAGACGCGCTTCTGCTGACCGCCGGAGAGCGCGGTGATCCGGTTGTCGGCGCGCTTGTCCAGGCGCAGCTCGTAGAGCACCTCGTCGATCCGGCGCGCGCGCTCGGCGGGCTCGGTGTCACCGGGGAAGCGCAGCTGGGCCGCGTACTTCAGGCCGGTGCGGACGGTCAGCTCCTTGTGCAGGATCTCCGACTGCGGCACCAGGCCGATGCGCTGGCGCAGCTCGGCGAACTGCTTGTACAGGTTGCGGCCGTCGTAGAGCACCTCGCCGCGGTCGGCCGGACGGTAACCGGTCAGCGCGCGCAGCAGGGTGGACTTGCCGGAACCGGACGGGCCGATCACCGCGACCAGCGACTTCTCCGGCACGCCGAAGCTGACGTCGTTGAGCAGGATCTTCTTGGCGCCCTTGTGCTGGACCTCGACGGTCAGGTGGTGGGCGGAGAAGGAGACCGGGCCGTTGTCGATGAACTCCTGCAGCTGGTCGCCGACCAGCTGGAAGGAGGAGTGGCCGACCGTCAGCCGGTCCTGCGGGCCGAGCAGCTGACGCTGGGCCGGGATGCCGTTGACGAAGATCCCGTTGTGCGAGCCGAGGTCGACGATCTCGTAGCGGCCGTCGGGCAGCTGGCGCAGCTCGGCGTGGTGGCGGGAGACCTGGAGGTCGGAGACCACGATGTCGTTGTCCAGCGCACGACCGATCCGGATCACCCGCATGCCCGCGGTGAGGTTGCGGATCATCGTGGGGTTGCGCTCGCCGCCCTGCGGCGCCCCGCCGCCCTGGGGCTGCGGCATCGCCTGCTGCGGGAAGCCGCCCTGCTGGTAGGGCGGCTGCGACTGGCCCTGCCCCGCCTGCGGGAAGCCGGCCTGCTGCTGCGGGAACGGCGGCTGGGCCTGCGGCGCCTGCTGGAACTGCTGCGGCGGCTGCTGCTGGTAGGGCTGCTGCGGCGGGGCGGCGTGCCGGTTGGTCTCGGCGTCGTGCCAGGCGACCGCCTGCTGACCGGCCTGCCCGGCCGCACCCTGCTGCGCGTAGGCCTGCTGGGCCATCTGCTGCTGGGCCATCGGCGGCTGGGCGTACGCCTGCTGCTGCGGCTGGCCCTGCGCCGGCACCCCGGCCGGGGCCGAGAAGACCAGCTGCGGGCCGTTCTGCGCGTTGCCCAGGTTCAGCACCGTGCCGGGCTGCAGCTGCACCTGGAGGGTGCGGCCGCCACCGACGTAGGTGCCGTTGGTGCTGCCGTGGTCCTCCAACTGCCAGGCGGCGCCGTTGAAGGAGATGGTGGCGTGCCGCCAGGAGACCCTGGCGTCGTCGAACGGGAAGTCCGCCTGGGGATCCCGTCCGATGGTGTAGGCGCGGCCCGGTTCCAGGGTCCGCTGCTGCCCGTTGATCTCTAGTACGAGTTGCGGCACTTTCCGCCTGCCCCGCTCTCTCGGTCCCCCGATGGCTTCCCCGCGGGCGGGGAGTGAGGAATATCGCGTCTGACGGGGGGTAATCATTCCAGCTTGGTCCCGACGCCGAAAAGTCGCCCCCACGGACTGTGACCTGCTGGCAACCAAGCCCGGTTCCGCCGGTGACGACGGGCCCACCGAGGCTTTACCAGAGGTTTGACCGAGGCCCCCTCCGGTGCGGAACCGGTGACGAACAGCTGGTGACGAACGCACGTCCACGAGCCGGACGCCCGCCGGCACCGGCCACCCGGACCGGTAGCGTGGTCCGCACCATGGACAGGATCCCCCCGCAGCCGGACACTCCGCCGCCGCCCCGAGCCGCCGACGACGAGCGCACCCTGCTGGTCAAGGTCTTCGGCAAGGACCGCCCCGGTCTCACCACCGGACTCTTCGCCACGCTGGCCGCCTTCGACGTCGACGTGATCGACATCGAACAGCTGGTCACCCGTGGCCGGATAACGCTCTGCGCCCTGGTCACCCCACCGGCCGGCGGCTCGCTCGGCGCCGAGGGCGCGCTGCGCGTCACGGTGCACCGCTGGGCGGAGGAGCAGCGGCTCCAGGCCGAGATCATCTCCGGCACCGGCGACAACCGGCCGCGCGCCGAGGGCCGCTCCCACGTCACGGTGCTGGGCCACCCGCTCACCGCGGCCGCCGTCTCGGCGCTGGCCAACCAGGTGACCGTGGCGGGCGGCAACATCGACCGGATGTTCCGGCTCGCCAAGTACCCGGTGACGGCGGTCGAGCTGGCGGTCTCCGGGGTCGCCACCGAGCGGCTGCGGGCCGCGCTCGCCCTGGAGGCGGCCGCCCAGCGGGTGGACGTCGCGGTGGTCTCGGCCGGTCTGGAGCGCCGGGCCAAGCGCCTGGTGGTGATGGACGTGGACTCCACGCTGATCCAGGACGAGGTGATCGAGCTGTTCGCGGCCCACGCGGGCTGCGAGGCCGAGGTGGCGGAGGTGACCGCGGCGGCGATGCGCGGCGAGCTGGACTTCGCCGAGTCGCTGCGGGCCCGGGTGAAGCTGCTGGCCGGGCTGGACGCGGGGGTGGTGGAGAAGGTCCGCACCGAAGTGCGGCTCACCCCGGGGGCGCGCACGCTGATCCGCACGCTCCAGCGGCTGGGCTACCAGGTGGGCATCGTCTCGGGCGGGTTCACCCAGGTCACCGACTACCTGGTGGAGCTGCTCGGGCTGGACTTCGCGGCTGCCAACACCCTGGAGGAGGTGGACGGCCGGTTCACCGGGCGGGTCACCGGGGAGATCGTCGACCGGGCCGGCAAGGCCCGCTGGCTGGCCCGGTTCGCCGAGCAGGCCAAGGTGCCGCTGGAGCAGACGGTGGCGATCGGCGACGGCGCCAACGACCTGGACATGCTGAACGCGGCCGGGCTCGGGGTGGCCTTCAACGCCAAGCCGGTGGTCCGCAAGGCCGCCGACACCGCGGTCAACGTGCCGTTCCTGGACACCGTGCTCTACCTGCTGGGGATCACCCGCGAAGAGGTGGAGGCGGCCGACGAGCTGCACGGGACGCCGCCGGAGTAGCGGGCGGGACAGCAGCGGGGGCCTGGTGCACGCGCACCGGGCCCCTTCGCATCGCCGCGCCGCGCCGCCTCGCCTCGCCTCGGCGCCGGTCCTGCGCCGCTCGGTCCTGCGGCGCTCAGTCCTGCGGCGGCACGTAGAACGAGACCAGCCGGGCCGCCCCGGGCTCGACCGACTTCCACGAGCCCTCGAAGTCGAGCACCGCGATCCCGGCGGTCGGGAACCCGCCCTGGCGCAGCCGGGACAGCTCGTCGCCCAGGCTCTCGTCCCCGGCCAGCACCTCGACCAGGTTCTGCACCCCGGGGTTGTGGCCGACCAGGATCAGGTCCCGGTACTCCTCCGGGGTCTCCTGCAGCACCTCGATGATCTCGCCCGCGGTGGCCTCGTAGATCCGCGCCTCGAAGACCGTCTTCCGGTTCCGCTTGGGCAGCTCGTGCGCGGCCAGCTTCCAGGTCTCCCGGGTGCGCACCGAGGTCGAACAGAGCACGTAGTCGGGGTCGATCCCCGAGTCGGCCAGCCACTCGCCGGCGGCCGGAGCCTGGTGCCGGCCGCGGTCGGCCAGCGGGCGGTCGTGGTCCGCGACCTGCGGCCAGTCGGCCTTGGCGTGGCGGAGCACGGTGATCCTGCGGGGCGCGTTGATGCTCATTGGGACAGCTTCGCAGAAATCCGGCTCCGCCACCGGGCCGGCGGCCGGACGGCCCGGCCACCTGCGGCGCAGCGCGTCAGCCCATCGACTGGGCGATGGTGGCGACGATCGAGATCAGCACCACGATGCCGACGATCGCCCCGAAGACCAGGAGGAGCTTGCGGCGGCCGTCAGTGGGGTTCGGTTCGAGAACGGGCATGGTCCGAAGTCTCGCACCCGTCCCCGATCAGGCGGAAACCGGGGTCGGCGCCACCTCGTCCTCGATGTGCCGGGCCCGGGCCGCGCGCAGGCCGATCAGCAGCTGCGGCACCAGCAGCACCGCCAGGAAGCCGAGCGGCAGCGCCCAGCCGCCGGTGCGCTGGTAGAAGGTGCCGACCAGGATCGGGCCGGGGATCGAGATCAGGTAGCCGACGCCCTGGCTGAAGGCGGACAGCTGGGCCACCCCGCCGCTGGTCCGGGCCCGCAGCCCGATCATGGTCAGCACCAGCGGGAAGGCGCAGTTGGACAGCCCCAGCAGCACCGCCCAGAGCCACTGCCCGGCGGCCGGCGCGAAGGCCAGCCCGGCGTAGGCGGCGATCCCGCAGCCGGCCAGCACCACCACGAAGATCCGCTGGTCGCCGCGGCGGGCCGCCCAGTTGGGCAGCACGAAGGAGACCGGCACGCCGATCGCCATCACCAGCGCCAGCAGCACGCCCGAGGTGGACGCGGAGACCCCGGCGTCCTGGTAGATCTGCGACAGCCAGCCCATGGTCGCGTAGGCGCCGGTGGCCTGGCAGCCGAAGTAGATCGCCAGCGCCCAGGCGGTGCGGCTGCGGATGATCGGCAGCCGCACCTCGGCCGCGGCGCCCTGCGCGGTCGGCCGGCCATCCCGCCGCACCACCACGGTGACCACCCAGACCAGCACCCCCAGCGCGGCCAGCACCGCCCAGCTGCCCAGCCCGACCCGCCAGTTCCCGCCGAGCGCGCCGGTCAGCGGCACCGCCAGGGCCGCGGCCAGCGCGGTGCCGGCGGAGAGCGCCATCGAGTACAGGCCGATCATCGGACCGACCCGGTCCGGGAAGTACCGCTTGATCACCACCGGCAGCAGCACGTTGGCGACCGCCACCCCGCCCAGCGCGACCGCGGTGAGCAGCAGGAAGACGGCGGTGCCGCCGGCGGCGGAGCGCGCCGCCACGCCCGCGGTGATGGCGCCCATCCCGGCGGCCACCACCAGGATCGGGCCGAACCGGCGGGCCAGCGCCGGGGCGGCGAAGCCGAAGACGGCGAAGCAGAACGAGGGCACGGCGGTGAGCAGGCCGGCCACCGTGGCGCTCATGTGCAGGTCGGTGCGGACCTGGTGGAGCTGCGGGCCGAGGCTGGTGACCACCGGGCGCAGGTTGACCGCCGCCAGCGCGACGGCGAAGGCGAGCAGCCAGCCGAGCCGCTGCCCGCGCCCGGCGGGCGGCTGAGCAGCGGGCGGCTGGGCGGCGGGCAGCTGAGCAGCGAGCGGCTGGGTGGGCGTGCGGGTGGCGGCGGAGGTCGGTGGAGTGGCGGCGGAGGACACGGGGGACACGGGCGAAGCGGCGGACATGAGGCCATCATAGAATGATGGGATGAATTAGCGCGCCCCTCCCCGAGGGAAGATGGTCACCAGTCGAGCCCACCAAGGAGCACCATGACGCTGTCCTCGCCCCGGCGCACCCCGCTGGCCGACCAGGTGATCGCCCAGCTGCGGGCCCAGATCACCTCGGGCGAGTGGCCGGTCGGCTCCCGGATCCCGACCGAGGCCGCCCTGGTGGAGGAGCTGGGCGTGGCCCGCAACACGGTGCGCGAGGCGGTCCGGGCGCTGGCCCACAACGGCCTGCTGGACATCCGGCAGGGCTCGGGCACCTACGTGCTCGCCACCAGCGAGCTGGCCGGCGTGATGCACCGCCGGTTCGCCACCGCCGAGCAGCAGGAGGTGGCCGAACTGCGCTCGGTGCTGGAGGCGGGCGCGGCGGCGCTGGCCGCGGCCCGGCGCACCGACCGGGACCTGACCCTGCTGCGCGGCACCCTGGACCGGCGCGAGGAGGCCTGGTTCGGCGGGGACACCGAGGTGTTCGTGCAGGCCGACGCGGCCTTCCACCAGGCCGTGGTGGCCGCCGCGCACAACGACGTGCTGGCCGCGATCTACGCCGACCTCGGCGAGGTGACCCGGGCGCACCTGCGGCACGACATCGGCCCGGTGCTCTCCCCCGAGCGCTACGTCGGCCACGACCGGATCCTGGCCGCGATCGCCGACGGCGACCCGGCGGCCGCCTCCGCGGAGTCCTCCGCGGTGATCGGCGCATGCTCCCGGATGGACGCCGAGGCCGGGGCCTGACCTCCCCGCCTGGGAAAAGACACCGGCGGAAAAGCAACGGACCCCCGCCGCGGCCGGCTGTACCGGCTGCGACGGGGGTCCGTCAGGTCGTGGCAGGTCCGCGGGCGGTCAGGCGCCGATCGCGTGCAGGCCGCCGTCCACATGGACGATCTCGCCGGTGGTCTTCGGGAACCAGTCCGACAGCAGCGCGACGACGGCGCGGCCGGTCGGCTCCATGTCGGTGACGTCCCAGGCCAGCGGGGAGCGGCTGTTCCAGGTGTCGGCCAGCAGCTCGAAGCCCGGGATGGACTTGGCGGCCATCGACCGCAGCGGGCCGGCCGAGACCAGGTTGCAGCGCACGTTCTGCTTGCCCAGGTCACGGGCCAGGTAGCGGGAGGTCGCCTCCAGCGCCGCCTTGGCCGGGCCCATCCAGTCGTACTGCGGCCAGGCGATGGTGGCGTCGAAGGTCAGGCCGACCACCGAGCCGCCCTCCGGCATCAGCGGCAGGCAGGCCATGGTCAGCGACTTCAGCGAGAACGCCGAGACGTGCATCGCGGTGGCCACCGACTCCCACGGCGTGTTCAGGAAGTTGCCGCCCAGCGCGTCCTGCGGCGCGAAGCCGATCGAGTGCACCACGCCGTCCAGCGAGCCCAGGTGCTCGCGCACCTGGTCCGCCAGGCCCGCCAGCTGCTCGGGGTTGGTGACGTCCAGCTCCAGCACCTTGACGTTCTCGGGGCGCGGCAGCTTCTTGGCGATCCGCTCGGTCAGGCTGGGCCGCGGGAAGGCGGTCAGGATGATCTCGGCGCCCTGCTCCTGGGCCAGCTTCGCCGCTTGGAAGGCGATGGAGGACTCCATCAGCACACCGGTGATCAGGATCCGCTTGCCTTCGAGGATTCCGCTCATGTCGCTCAGTGACCCATGCCCAATCCGCCGTCCACGGGAATGACGGCTCCGGTGATGTACGCGGCCTCGTCGGAGGCGAGGAACCGCACGGTGGAGGCGATCTCGGCGGGCGCGGCGTACCGACCCAGCGGCACCCCCGAGACGATCTCCTTGCGGCGCTCCTCGGTGAGCACCGCGGTCATGTCGGTGTCCACGAAGCCGGGGGAGACCACGTTGACGGTGATGCTGCGCGGGCCGAACTCACGGGCCAGCGAGCGGGCGAAACCGACCAGGCCCGCCTTGGAGGCAGCGTAGTTGGCCTGGCCCGGGGAACCCAGCAGACCCACCACGGAGGAGACCAGCACGATCCGGCCGCGCTTGGCCCGCAGCATCTTCGCGGCGGCCCGCTTGACCACCCGGAAGGTGCCCACCAGGTTGGTGTCGATCACCGAGGTGAAGTCGTCCTCGGTCATCCGCAGCATCAGCACGTCCTTGGTGATGCCGGCGTTGGCGACCAGCACCTCGACCGGTCCGTGCTGCGCCTCCACCTCACTGATGGCGGCGTCGACCTGGGCGCCGTCGTTGATGTCGCAGCGCACCGCGATGGCGCCGAGCTTGGCCAGCTCCTCCGGGAGCTCGCCGGAACGGCTGGTGATGGCGACCTTGTCGCCCGCCTCGGCGAACGCCTGGGCGATGGCGAGGCCGATGCCCCGGTTGCCTCCGGTGACGAGAACCGAGCGGCTCATCGGTCCACCCCTCTCTACTTCTTCCCTGGTCCGCGCGGTGCGGGGTGATCGCACGCAGTGTGACGCTATCGGTTGTCTTCGCGTCCCGACGAATCAGGGCTCGACAGGCGATGAGCGCGGGATCTGTCACGTTCCGACAATTCGCCGGGTCCGCCGCAGCCCGCCGGCTGTCGGGAACACCAGCGGGGCGGGTACCCGTTGGCCTGTCGGTGCGGGCGGGTCGGGACGTAGCCTGTGCCCCGACCGACTGCCGAGAAACTCCAGTAAAGGGCGGCACCCGATGAGCGAGGCAAAACCCCAGGCCAACCGGCGCCGGGGCCGGCTGCTCACCCTCACCAGCGCGGCCCTCGCGCTCGGCGCCGCGGCCTGGGCCCTGCGCGAGGTGCCGGCGGCCTTCGGGCGCCGGCCCGACCCCGAGGGCGACGACCGGATCCGCAACTCTCCCCAGTACGCGGACGGCACCTTCCACAACGCGCCCTCCACCCTGGCCCGGGAGCCGCAGGTGCGGGGCGCCGGCGACCCCAACCCCTTCGTCCGCTTCCTGAGCGACCGCGCGGGCCGCACGCCCGAGGGCACCGTGCCGGTGGTCCGGGACGCCGGCGCCAAGCACCGCCCGGCCGCCGAGGGGGTCGCCGTCACCTGGTACGGGCACGCCTCCGCCCTGGTCGAGCTGGAGGGCGCCCGGGTGCTGCTGGACCCGATCTGGAGCGAGCGCTGCTCCCCCGCCGCCCAGCTGGGCCCCAAGCGGCTGCACCCGGTGCCGGTGGCGCTGGAGGAGCTGCCGGCGGTGGACGTGGTGCTGATCTCCCACGACCACTACGACCACCTGGACATGCACACCGTCAAGCGCCTGCTGCGCAGCCAGTCCGCGCCGTTCGCGGTGCCGCTGGGCATCGGCGGCCACCTGCGCCGCTGGGGCGTGCCGGAGCACCGGATCATCGAGCTGGACTGGGACGAGACCTGCACCCTGGGCGAGCTGACCGTCACGCTCACCGCCGCCCACCACTTCTCCGGCCGCTCGCTCGCCCGCAACACCACGCTCTGGGGCTCCTGGGTGATCGCCGGACGGACCCGCAAGGTCTTCTACACCGGCGACTCCGGCTACTTCGAGGGCTACGCGGCGATCGGCGCCCAGCACGGACCGTTCGACGCCGCCCTGGTCCAGATCGGCGCCTACGACCGCTACTGGGCGGACATCCACCTGACCCCCGAGGACGCGGTGCTGGCCCACCGGGAGCTGACCGGCGGCCTGCTGATCCCGGTGCACTGGTGCACCTTCAACCTGGGCCTGCACCCCTGGGCCGAGCCGGTGGAGCGACTGCTCGCCGAGGCCAAGGCACAGGGCGTGGCGGTGGCGGTGCCCCGCCCGGGCGAGCGGATCGAGGTCGCCGACCCGCCGGAGCTGGACCGCTGGTGGGCCGAACTCGCCTGACTCGACGGACGTCTGACGGGTAGTCAGGCTGACGGAACGGATAATGCCTGGCCAGGAACGCGCTGGCAGGCCATGATGCGGTGCGGGGCCCCGTGACTTCGTCCGCGGTCCGCCGGCCCCCTGCGGCCCCGCGGCAGTCGCGGCCCGCACCGTTCCGCTCCGCCCGCCAGGCCCACTGGCCCGTCCCCAGGGAGTCCGATGCCGCCGTCAGCCAGCGCACCAGACCGCCAGGTCGACCCGCTCTTCCTCGCCCTGCCGCTGCGCGCCCTGGCCGCGGCCGCCCTCGACACCGCCCGCCGGCTCGGCGCCACGCACGCCGACTTCCGGCTGGAGCGGGTGCGCAGCGCCGCCTGGCGGCTGCGCGACGCCAAGCCCGCCGGCAGCTCCGACACCGTCAGCCTGGGCTTCGCGGTCCGGGTGGTGCTGGACGGCGCCTGGGGCTTCGCGGCCGGGGTGGAGCTGACCGAGCGGGCCGCCGCGCAGGTGGCCGAGCAGGCCGTGGCGGTGGCCCGGCTGTCGGCCCGGATCGGCCAGGCGGCCGGCGGCGGCGACCGGGTGGAGCTGGCGGACGAGCCGGTGCACGCCGACGCCACCTGGATCTCCGCCTACGAGATCAACCCGTTCGACGTCCCGGACGCGGAGAAGACCGGTCTGCTGGCCGACTGGAGCTCGACCCTGCTGGCCGCCGACGGCGTCTCGCACGTGGACGCCTCACTGCTGACCGTGCAGGAGAACAAGTTCTACGCGGACACCGCCGGCACCATGACCACCCAGCAGCGGATCCGGCTGCACCCCGACCTGGAGGCCGTCTCGGTCGACGAGCGCACCGGCACCTTCGAGACCATGCGCACCCTGGCCCCGCCGGTCGGGCGCGGCTGGGAGTACCTGCACGGGACCGGCTGGGACTGGGCCGGCGAGCTGGCCCGGCTGCCCGAGCACCTGGCCGAGAAGGTCAAGGCGCCCAGCGTCGAGCCGGGCCACTACGACCTGGTGATCGACCCCACCAACCTCTGGCTGACCATCCACGAGTCGATCGGCCACGCCACCGAGCTGGACCGCGCGCTCGGCTACGAGGCCGCCTACGCCGGCACCTCGTTCGCCACCTTCGACCGGCTCGGCGAGCTGCGCTACGGCTCCGAACTGATGCACGTCACCGGCGACCGCACCGCCGAGCACGGCCTGGCCACCATCGGCTACGACGACGAGGGGGTGGCCACCCAGTCCTGGGACCTGGTCACCGACGGCGTCCTGACCGGCTACCAGCTGGACCGCCGGATGGCCAGACTCAAGGGCCTGGGCCGGTCCAACGGCTGCGCCTTCGCCGACTCCCCGGCGCACGTCCCGGTGCAGCGGATGGCCAACGTCTCGCTGCAGCCCGCGGCCGGCGGCCCGGACACCGCCGAGCTGTTCGCCGGCGTCGAGAACGGCCTCTACCTGGTCGGCGACCGCTCCTGGTCGATCGACATGCAGCGGTACAACTTCCAGTTCACCGCGCAGCGCGCCTACGCGATCAAGAACGGCGAACTGGCCGGCCAGGTCAAGGACTTCGCCTACCAGGCGACCACCACCGACTTCTGGGGGTCGATGGCGGCGGTCGGCGGCCCGCAGACCTACCTGCTGGCCGGGGCGTTCAACTGCGGCAAGGCGCAGCCGGGCCAGATCGCCGCGGTCAGCCACGGCTGCCCCTCCGCCCTCTTCAAGCAGGTCAGGATCCTCAACACGCAGCAGGAGGCGGCGCACTGATGGCTGGTCAGCAGAACTCCCCGCACGAGCTGGTCGAGCGCGCCCTGGAGCTGTCCCGGGCCGACGGCTGCGTGGCCCTGGTCGAGGAGGAGACCACCGCCAACCTGCGCTGGGCGGCGCCGGACAAGCGGCCCGGCGGCGTGCTCACCACCAACGGGGTCACCAGGGGCCGCCGGCTGACCGTGGTCGCCACCGTGGCCGGCGCCCAGGGCACCGCCGCGGCCGCGCTCGGCCGCGAGGCGGTCACCGCGGCGGACGTCGAGGAGCTGGTGCGCGCCGCCGAGGCGGCCGCCCGCGCGGCCGGCCCCGCCGAGGACGCCCAGCCGCTGCTGCCCGCGGGCGGCACGGGCGCCTCCGCCGACTTCACCGCCCCGCCGGCCGAGACCTCGATCGACGTCTTCGCCGACTTCGCCCCCGAGCTGGGCGCCGCCTTCGCCCGGGCCCGGGCCGGCGGCCAGGCGCTCTACGGCTTCGCCCGGCACGAGCTGACCACCAGCTACCTGGGCACCTCCACCGGACTGCGGCTGCGCCACGACCAGCCCACCGGCACGGTGGAGCTGAACGCCAAGGCCGGCGCCGCCTCGGCCTGGGCCGGCGCCGCCACCCACGACTTCCGGGACGTGGACCTGGCCGCGCTGCAGTCCGAGCTGACCGAGCGGCTCGGCTGGGGCAAGCGCCGGATCGAGCTGCCGGCCGGCCGCTACGAGACCCTGCTGCCGCCCAGCGCGCTGGCCGATCTGATGATCTCCTTCTACTGGGCGATGAACGCCCGCGACGCCACCGAGGGCCGCACCGTCTTCAGCCGTCCCGGCGGCGGCACCCGGCTCGGCGAGCGGCTCTCCCGGCTGCCGCTGACGCTGCGCTCGGACCCGGCGGCGCCCGGCCTGACCTGCCCGCCGTTCGTCATCGCACGCTCCTCCACCGACGACCACTCGGTCTTCGACAACGGCCTGCCGATCGGCGCCACCGAGTGGCTGCGCGACGGCGAGCTGGTCGACCTGCAGACCACCCGGCACACGGCGCAGCTCACCGGGCTGCCGGTGCGCCCGGTGGCCGACAACCTGCTGCTGGAGCTGGCCGACCAGAGCGCCGCGCCCAGCCTGGCCGAGCTGGTCGCGAACACCGAGCGCGGGCTGCTGCTCACCTGCCTCTGGTACATCCGCGAGGTGGACCCGGCCAGCCTGCTGCTCACCGGCCTGACCCGGGACGGCGTCTACCTGGTCGAGGACGGCCAGGTGGTCGGCGAGGTCAACAACTTCCGCTTCAACGAGTCCCCGGTCGACCTGCTCGGCCGGATCACCGAGGCCGGGCGCACCGAGCGCTGCCTGCCGCGGGAGTGGAGCGACTACTTCAGCCACGCCGCGATGCCGCCGGTGCGGGTCGCGGACTTCAACATGAGCTCGGTCAGCCAGGCCTCGTAGCCGGCGGCCGAGCGGATCGGACCACTTTTGGATGACATTCCCCCCATGGACGAGCGGCGCACGGTCAAGACCTCCAAGCGCCTCTCCCGACTCCTGCGCCACGACCCGGGAGCCTTCGGCCTGACCCTGGACGAGGGCGGCTGGGTGGCGGTCGACGCGCTGCTCGCCGCGTTCGCCGAGCGCGGCAACCGGCTCAGCCGCCGTGACCTCGACCACGTGGTCGAGACCAACAACAAGCGGCGGTTCGCCTACTCCGAGGACGGCCGGCGGATCCGGGCCAACCAGGGGCACACGGTGGCGGTCGACCTCGGCCTGTCCGCCACCGAGCCCCCGGCGGTGCTCTACCACGGCACCGCCGACCGCACGCTGCCGGCGATCCTCGCCGAGGGGCTGCGCCCGATGAGCCGTCAGGACGTCCACCTGTCGGCCGACGTGGCGACCGCGGTCAAGGTGGGCTCGCGGCACGGCCGCCCCGCGGTGCTCCGGGTGGCGGCCGCCGAGCTGGCCGCCACCGGGCACGAGTTCCGGCTCAGCGCCAACGGCGTCTGGCTCACCGACACCGTGCCACCCGGCTACCTCACCCGTCACGACCTCGGGTGATTCGGTCGTGCCCCCGCTCTCCTCGGGTGCCGCACCCAGGCGTACGGTGAAACGGACCGGGCGGCGTCGGTGTCGTGCGGGGGCAGGGTGAGGGCTGGAGCTAGGGCGGCGATGCAGGTGGGCAGGAGCGCAGACGACGACCGGGTCTTCCGGATCACCGGGGCCCGGACCAGTCTCAGCGAGGACGTCCGGGGGCGGCAGCGCCGCTACATCATCTCGATGCTGATCCGCACCGCCTGCGTGCTGCTGACGGTGGTGCTCTGGAACGTCCAGGTCTACGTGGCCGCCGCGACGCTGGTGGCCGGGATCCTGCTCCCCTACGTCGCGGTGATCATCGCCAACGCCGGGCGGGAGCGGGCCCCGGGCCTGCCGAGCACCTTCGACGTGCCGACCACCACCCCGCTGATGCTGGGCCCGGGCGGCACCGGCGGGGGCGGCGCCGCGGGCCGGGCGACCGGCACTGGCATCGGCACCGACGGGGTCTGACCAGCGCCCCGGCGGCCGGGGACCTCCCGGCCGGTGAACCATCGCACGCTGACTCTCCGTATACGGGTAGGCCGAGGCAGAAGTTGAGGTTTCCGCTCAGCTCCGCCCGGCCTGCCCGTTTTTCATGCTGAATGTCAGCTGTGAAGCTCAGGAAAACCTCAAATAAATCTTGAAAGGCCTAGCCAAGCCCCCACCCCTGCGTGACATACTGCGTACGCGCTCCGCATCCCCCGTCGGAGCGACGGACCGACGCCGGGCGGCTCCCCCCGTGGCTGCCCGGCGTCGCCATGTCCGCTTCAATCCGCGCTCCGACCGGAATCCTGCTCCGTCGCGCCGGGTGAGAAACTTCGATCATGAGCATCGACTTCTTCGGCGCCGCCGACACCGGCCCCGCCGGCCCCCCCAAGTGCTCCGCCAAGGGCTGCCAGGCCGCCGCCGTCTGGGTGCTGGTCTGGAACAACCCCAAGCTGCACACCCCCGACCGCCGCAAGACCTGGCTGGCCTGCCCGGAGCACCGCGAGCACCTGAGCCAGTTCCTGGGCGTGCGCGGCTTCCTGCGCGAGGTGGTGGCGCTGGCCGACTGGACCGAGCCGGAAGCCGACTGAGGTTCCTCGGACGGAGGGCGACTGAGCCGCCGTCAGCCCCCGTCAGCCGCCGATCGCCGACATCGGGCGCTCGGGCTGGTGGAACTGCGGGGCGTCGATGCCCTCCGGGTTGTCCACGCCCGCCCCCGCCTTCTTGCCCCACATCGCCGCCCGCCACAACTCCCCCAGCTCGGCGTCCGAGGCGCCCGCGCGCAGCGCACCGCGCAGGTCGGTCTCCCCGGTGGCGAACAGGCAGTTGCGCACCTGGCCGTCGGCGGTCAGCCGGGTGCGGTCGCAGGCCCGGCAGAACGGGCGGGTGACCGAGGCGATCACGCCGACCGTGCCCGGCCCGCCGTCCACCAGCCAGCGCTCGGCGGGCGCCGCGCCGCGCACCGCGGTCGGCTCGGGGGTGAGGGCGAAGCGGGTGGCCAGCCGGTCCAGGATCTCCTCGGCGGTGACCATCTGCGAGCGGTCCCAGCCGTGCTGGGCGTCCAGTGGCATCTGCTCGATGAACCGCAGCTGGTAGCCGCGCTCCAGGCACCAGGCGAGCAGGTCGGGCGCCTCGCGGTCGTTGACCCCGCGCATCAGCACCGTGTTGAGCTTCACCGGGATCAGCCCGGCGGCCTCGGCGGCGGCCAGCCCGGCCAGCACGTCCTGGTGGCGGTGCCGCCGGGTCAGGGTGTGGAAGGTCTCCGCGTCCAGCGTGTCGAGCGAGACGTTGACCCGGTCCAGGCCGGCCTCGCGCAGCGCGCCGGCGACCTTGGCCAGGCCGACGCCGTTGGTGGTGAGCGAGAGCTCGGGCCGCGGCGCGAGCGCGGCGCAGGCCGCCACGATGCCGACCAGCCCCGGGCGCAGCAGCGGCTCGCCGCCGGTGAACCGCACCTCGCGCACCCCCAGGTCGCGCACCGCGAGCCCGACCAGCCGGACGATCTCCTCGTCGGTCAGCAGCTCGGGCTTCCCGAGCCAGGCGAGCCCCTGCTCGGGCATGCAGTAGGTGCAGCGCAGGTTGCACCGGTCGGTGAGGGAGACCCGCAGGTCCACGGCCTGTCGGCCGAACCGGTCCAGCAGCACGGTGCCCACCTCTTCCCCCGTCGTCGCGGTCATCCATCCGGCGCCCGGCCCACCACGGACCGGGCGCCAGCTTAGACCAGGGGGATCTTGGCCTCAGTGCGCGCCGATCCCGGTGAGGGAACGAACCTCCAGTTCAGCGTACTTCGCCGGGTCGGTGCCGCGGCCGGCCAGCAGGGTGCCGAGCCAGCCGGCCAGGAAGCCGACCGGGATCGAGACCAGGCCGGGGTTCTCCAGCGGGAACCAGTGGAAGTCGGCGTGCGGGAAGAGCGAGGCGGGGGTGCCGGAGACCACCGGGGAGAAGACCACCAGCAGCACCGAGCAGGCCAGGCCCGCGTAGATCGAGCTGACCGCGCCGGCGGTGCTGAACCGCTTCCAGTAGAGCGAGTAGAGCAGGGTCGGCAGGTTGGCCGAGGCCGCCACCGCGAAGGCCAGCGCGACCAGGGCGGCGGTGTTGAGCTTCTCCGCGTAGATGCTCAGCCCGATCGCCACCGCGCCGATCACCACCGCGGCCAGCTTGGCCGTCCGCACCTCCTCCCGCTCGCCGGCCCGGCCGCGGCGCAGCACGTTGGCCCACAGGTCATGGGCGAAGGAGGCCGAGGAGGCCAGGGTGAGCCCGGCCACCACGGCCAGGATGGTGGCGAAGGCCACCGCGGAGACCACCGCGAGCAGCACGGCACCGCCGGTGCTGCCCGGGCCGCCGCCGAGCTGCTGGGCCAGCAGCGGGGCCGCGGTGTTGCCGGCCGGGTTCGAGGCCTTGATCAGCTTCGGGCCGACCAGCGCGGCCGCCCCGAAGCCGAGCGCCAGGGTCATCAGGTAGAACACCCCGATGATCCCGATCGCCCAGAACACCGAGGTCCGGGCCGCCTTGGCGCTCGGCACGGTGTAGAAGCGGACCAGGATGTGCGGCAGGCCCGCGGTGCCGAGCACCAGGGCGAGCGCCAGGCTGACGAAGTCCAGCCGGCTGGTGCCGCTCACCCCGTACTTCAGTCCGGGCGCCAGGAAGGCCGCCCCCTTGCCGCTGGCCTGCGCGGCGGCCCCGAGCAGCGCCGAGGGGTCGAAGTCGTACTTCGCCAGCACCAGGAAGGTCATCACCGCCGCGCCGGCGATCAGCAGCACCGCCTTGACGATCTGCACCCAGGTGGTGCCCTTCATGCCGCCGACCGTGACGTACAGCACCATCAGCGCGCCGACCGCCACCACCGTCCAGCTCTTGGCCGCCTCGCCCTCGACGCCGAGCAGCAGGGCGACCAGCGAGCCGGCGCCGACCATCTGGGCCAGCAGGTAGAAGACCGACACCACGATGGTGGAGATCCCCGCGGCGGTGCGCACCGGGCGCTGCCGCAGCCGGAAGGCGAGCACGTCGGCCATGGTGTAGCGGCCGGCGTTGCGCAGCGGTTCGGCGATCAGCAGCAGCGCCACCAGCCAGGCGACCAGGAAGCCGATCGAGTAGAGGAAGCCGTCGTAGCCGGCCAGCGCGATCGCCCCGGCGATGCCGAGGAAGGAGGCGGCGGACATGTAGTCGCCGGAGATGGCCAGCCCGTTCTGCAGGCCGCTGAACCCGCGGCCGCCGGCGTAGAAGTCGGTTGCGCTGCGGGTCTGCCGGGCGGCCCACACGGTGATGCCCAGGGTGATCAGCACGAACAGCGCGAACAGCGCGAGGGTCAGCGGGCGGTGCTCGGTGCCGGTGGCGGCGGCAGCGGTGTCCAGGGCTCGGGCGTTCACTCGCCCACCTCCTGCAGCACGGACCGGGTGACGTGCCGGGCGCGCAGCGCGGCGGTGGCCGGGTCGAGCCGGCGGTCGGCGAACCTGGCGTACCAGGCGGCGAGCGCGAAGGTGCTGGCGAACTGGAGCAGGCCGAGCAGCAGCGCGACGTTGATGGTGCCGAACAGCGTGGTGGCCATGAAGTCGTGGGCGTAGCAGGACAGCAGCACGTACAGCAGGTACCAGAGCAGGAAGCCCACGGTGACCGGGAAGGCGAAGCCGCGGAAGGTGCGGCGCAGGGCACGGAACTCCGCGCTCCGCTCGATGCCGGGATCGTCCAATCCATCTCTCCTGACGACTCGGTGCAACAGGCCGTGCGCGCCGCGTCGGGCACCGGGGTCCACCGGCCGGGGCCGGGGCGGTGCACTGTGACGGGCGTCACACTCCTGTCCGTGCCGATGCATGCTAGGAGCGATCGCCTGACTGCGGAGGGTGTTTGGCGGCGTCCGGCCCACGCGTCACACTGATGCGCCACGAATCTGGCCGAAACCCGGCGCCCGCAAGCCACTTCTCGGACATGACGGTGGGGCCACGCCGTCAACTGGCGTGGCCCCACCGGGATGTGACTGAACGTCAGATCATCCGACCAGCCCGGAGGCCGGCCTCGAGGACCTCGGAAGGCCGGCCTCAGGAGGTCGCCCTCAGAAGGCGATCCGCACCTTCAGTGCGGTGCGGTCGTGCATCGCCTGGTAGCCGGCCGGCACCCCGTCCAGGTCCACCGTCCGGTCGAAGACCAGGCCCGGCTGGATGTCCCCGGCCAGCACGTCGGCCAGCAGCTCCGGGATGTAGGCGCGGGCCGGCGCCACGCCGCCGACCAGCGCGACGTTCCGGCCGAACATCTGGCCGATGTCCACGCCCGCGCTGCCGCCGTGCGGCACCCCGACGTAGCCGACCGCGCCGCCGTCCCGGGCGATCGAGATCGCGGTGCGCATCGACTCCTCGGTGCCCACCGCCTCCAGCACCGCGTGCGCGCCCTGACCGCCGGTCAGCTCCCTGACCGCCTCGATCGCCGCCTCGCCGCGCTCGGCCACCACGTCGGTGGCACCGAAGCTGCGGGCGATCCCGGTGCGCACCTCGTGCCGCCCCATCGCGATGATCCGTCCGGCGCCCAGCCGGCGCGCGGCCAGCACCCCGCACAGGCCCACCGCGCCGTCGCCGACCACGGCGACCGTGGCGCCGGGGCGGACCCGGGCCGAGACCGCCGCGTGGTGCCCGGTCGCCATCACGTCGGAGAGCGCCAGCAGGTGGGGCAGCAGCGCCTCGTCGGTGGCCGCCTCCTTCGGCAGCCGGACCAGGGTGCCGTCGGCGAACGGCACCCGCACCGCCTCGCCCTGGCCGCCGTCCGACCCGACGCTGCCCCAGAACCCACCCTGCGGGCACGAGGTGTGCAGCCCGTCCCGGCAGTACTCGCAGGTGCCGTCCGACCAGACGAACGGGGCCACCACGAAGTCGCCCGGCTTGACGCCGTCGACCGCCGCGCCGACCTCCTCGACGACGCCGAGGAACTCGTGCCCGATCCGCTGGCCGGCCGCCCGGTCCGCCACCCCGCGGTAGGCCCACAGGTCGCTCCCGCAGATGCAGGCGTTCACCACCCGCACCACCGCGTCGGTCGGCTGCTGGATCTTCGGGTCGGGGACATCTTCGATCCGGATGTCGTTGGGGCCGTGGATCACGGTCGCGCGCATGGTGGTGCCTCTCGCATACACAGTGGTGCTTCGTCCGGTAGTACGACCCGCCCCACCTGCCACTCTATTCCCGACGTGATGCACGCCCCACCGGGCGGCGTGCCGAAGCGTTTCGGCACCCGGCACCGCCCTCGCCCCTTAAGCTGGTGCACCATGCACGCGCTCCCGCCCACGGCTCACCCGGTCCCCACCCAGCCGGTCACCACGCAGCCGATCCCCACCCAGCGCACCAGTGCACCCGCAACCCCGCTGCCGGCCCTGCCGACGGGCTACGCGGTGGTCGACGTGGAGACCACCGGCCTCGGCCGCACCGACCGGGTGATCTCGGCGGGCGTCTACCGGCTGGACGCCGAGGGCGCGGTCGAGGACCACTGGTACACCCTGGTCAACCCGGAGCGCGACCCCGGGCCGGTCTGGATCCACGGCCTGACCAGCGCGATGCTGGCCGACGCGCCGAGCTTCCCGCAGATCGCCGAGGAGTTCGCGGAGCGGCTGCGCGGCCGGGTGATGGTCGCGCACAACGCGCTCTTCGACTGGAACATGATCTCGCGTGAGTTCTCCCGCACCGGGCTGCGGGCACCGGTGGACCACCGGCTCTGCACCATGGTGCTCTCCCGGGACCTCGGCCTGCCGCTGGCCAACGGCAAGCTGTCCACGCTGGCCGAGTACTTCGGCGTCCGGCAGCGCCACGCGCACAACGCGCTGGACGACGCGCGGGTGCTCGCCGAGGCCTTCCGCCCCAGCCTCGAGCTGGCCCGCAGCGGCGGCATCCCGCTGCCGCTGACCACCTGCGTGGCCGTGACCGACCTCGGCGAGGACGCCCCGACCCCGCTCGGCGGCGCCGCCCGCGGCTCCTGGAGCTCCTCCTACCGCCCCGCCCGCAGGCGACCCGCCTGCCCGTACCCGAACCCCGGACGCTGGCAGAACGGCCGCCCGCTGGTCCAGGGCATGCGGGTGGCGATCACCGGGGACACCGCGATGGACCGCGAGCTGCTGGAGGACCGGGCGATCGCCGCCGGCCTGCACATCGCCGCCTCGGTCAGCCGGCTCACCAGCCTGCTGGTCACCAACGAGCCGGGCAGCTGGAGCGGCAAGGCCCGCAAGGCCCGCGAGGTGGGCACCCCGGTGATCGGCGAGGACGCCTTCCTGCAGTTGCTGGCCGACGTGGCCCCGCACCCGGGCGACTGAACCGGGCGGGTGCGTGGGGCAGGATGGCCCCATGGATCTCGGACTTCACGACAGGGTGTACGTGGTCACCGGCGCCAGCCGGGGCCTGGGGCTGGCCACCGCCGGTGAACTCGCCGCCGACGGCGCCCGGGTGCTGCTGACCGGCCGTCAGCAGGACCGGCTGGACGCGGCCGTCGCCGCCCTCGGCGGGGCCCCGAACGCCACCGCCCTGGTCGCCGACAACGGCGACCCCGCCGCCGCCGCCCGGATCGTCGACACCGCGCTGGAGCGCTACGGCCACCTCGACGGCATCCTGATCAGCGTCGGCGGCCCCGCCGCCGGCCCGCTGCTGGAGGCCGACGACGAGACCTGGCGCGGCGCCTTCGAAACCGTCTTCCTGGGCGCCCTGCGCCTGGCCCGGGCCGCGGCCGAGCACCTCACCGAGGGCGGCGTGATCGCCTTCGTGCTCTCCACCTCGGTGCGCGAGCCGATCCCCGGCCTCGGCGTCTCCAACGGGCTGCGCCCCGGCCTGGCGATGGCCGCCAAGTCCCTGGCCAACGAGCTGGGCCCGCGCGGCATCCGGGTGCTCGGCCTGCTGCCCGCCCGGATCGACACCGACCGGGTCCGCGAACTGGACGGCCTGGCCCCCGACCCCGCCGCCGCCCGCGCCGCCCACAGCGCCCGCATCCCGCTCGGCCGCTACGGCACCCCGGAGGAGTTCGGCAAGGTCGCCGCCTTCGCCCTCTCCCCCGCGGCCTCCTACCTGACCGGCCTGATGATCCCGGTCGACGGCGGCGCCCTCCACGCCCTGTAACCCCACCCCACCCCGGGCCGGGGCTGGCCGCTGGCCGCTGGCCGCTGGCCGCTGGCCGCTGGCCGCTGGCCGCTGGCCGCTGGCCGCTGGCCGCTGGCCGCTGGCCGCTGGCCGCTGGCCCCCAAGCCTTCGGCTGGGGGCCAGGGCCAGGGCCAGCGCGCGCCGATCGGTCGGCCTCGGAGCGGGTCGGGCCGGTTTGCCCCCGTTCACGTCGCAGGCCCATCCCTGACCCGCCTCCCGGGCTGCTCGGCTGGGGACGGCGTGACAGGCCCTTGCGCAACACCCGCTCGCCCGGCGGCCGGGCAAGCGGGTGTCGGTGTGCGCCGCGGCCTGAGACCTACGGGGAGACCGCCTTGATCACCGCGAAGACCGCCCCCTGGGGGTCCGTCGCGATGGCCATCCGGCCCGCCATCATGTCGAAGGGCGGGACGAGCACGTTGCCGCCCGCCTTCACCAGCGCGTCGACCGTGCTGTCGGTGTCGTCCACCGCGAAGTAGGTGAGCCAGTGCGGGGGCGTCCCGGGCGGGGTGCCCTCCAGCGTGGTCATGCCGCCGACGGGGCGGTCACCGACGTTCAGCGAGTGGTAGTTGTCCATGCCCTCCAGCGGGGTGGAGCCGAGGCCCAGGGCCTGCTGGTAGAAGGCCCCGGCGGCGGCCATGTCCGAGGTGTGCAGCTCGTTCCAGGTCAGCGCGCCGGGCTCGTTGACCACGGCGGCGCCGAAGAAGTCGACGGGCTGCCAGACACCGAAGACGGCCCCGGTCGGGTCGACCGCGATGAGCATCCGGCCGACGGTCATCACGTCCATCACCGGGAACATCACGGTGCCCCCGGCCGCGCTGATCGCGGCCTGCGTGGCATCCGCGTCGCTGCTGGCCAGGTAGCTGGTCCAGACCGTGGGCGGCATCGGGTCGCCCTCGTTCATCGGCTGGGCCTTCATGATCCCGGCCACCGGCTTGCCGTTCAGCGTGCACATCGCGTACCCGCCCACCTCGGGCGGGCCGATCTCTCCCTGCCAGCCGAACAGGTCCTTGTAGAAGTCGAGGGCCGCCTGCTGGTCAGGGGCCATCAGGTCGACCCAGCAGGGGGTGCCGGGCGGGTAGTAGTCAGCGGTGACGTCGGGCATCTCGCTCCTTCGGATCGGGGCTCTCCCACACACTCTCGTCCTCGCCCGGCGCCGACCGCCCGACATGCTCCGCCGAAGGGGGGACCCCGACCGCCACCTGGCGTCAGATCACCCGGGGATGCCGCCGCGCCTTGCGCTGCGGGCGCTCGTGCTTGGGGATCGGAGTCGGCGCGACCTGGACCCGCAGGTCGAGCGGCAGCTCGCCGGTCCGACCGAGGGCGGCTGCGGCGTGGGCGGCGGGGCCGGTGCGGAAGGCGTCCACCACGGGGCCCACCGCCGCGCCCGGTTCCAGCAGCAGCTGGGCCCGCAGCGTCAGCCGGTGGCCGCGGCCGACCAGGCGGACCCGGCCCGCAGTGACCTGGGGCAGCCGCAGCGCCGCGCCCTGGACAGCCTCGGCGAGCGCCGCTCCGCGCAGGCGCAGCCGCAGTCCGGGCGGGCCGACCGGCGGCAGTTCCAGCTCGGCGGGGGCCGGCCGGCGCAGCTGGGCGAGCAGCCACCACAGCGCCAGCAGCACCACCACGGAGAGCCCCGCCACCACCACGGGCCACCACCAGCCGTGGTCGTGCCAGCGGGTCCGGGAGGCGCTGCTGAGCAGCGGCTGCCCGGGCCGGGTCAGCGGCCACCCGCCGGGCGGGGTGACCCCCAGATGCCGGTACAGGTCGAAGCCGCCGGCCAGCACCAGCAGGGCGCCCAGTACCAGCAGCAGCCCGATCAGCCCGATCAGCAGGCGGTTGACGGTGGCACGGGTCACGACGCTCGCTCCTCTCCCGGCTCGTCCGCTCAATGCATCCGCTCAGTGCAACGGCTCAGTGCATCGGCGGCCGGTGCGGGGCCGCCCTACCGCGGATCCGCAGCACCGGCTCGCGCACCAGCTCCAGCGCGGCCAGCTCCGCGGCCAGCAGCTCGCGCGTCCGGGCCAGGTCGGCGCTGCCGTGGATGGTCACCCGGGCCCGCCGCCGGCTGACCCGGACCCGGGCCGAGGCGACCATGGGCTGCTCCAGCACGCTGGTCTCCAGCAACGCCGCCACCCCGACCCGGTCGATGGTGGTTCCGGGGGCCCGCCGCAGCGCCAACCAGCGGCGCTCGCCCGCGGCGACCGCGAGCCAGCAGAGCCAGCACCCCAGCAGCGCCACCAGCACCGCCGCGACCCGTACCCAGCCGGAGTCCAGCGGCCGGGTGGCGAGTTGGTGCGCCAGGTGGGCCCGCCAGCTGCCCACGTGGTGCCCGGCCCAGCGCGAGGCCGCGTCGTAGAGCAGCGCACCGGCGCCGGCCAGCACCGCGAGCGCGACCAGCGCCGCCGTCCGGGTCCGCGGCGAGCGCGGCGCCCGGTACCCGGGCCCGGCCGCACCGGGCAACGCATCGCCCGCCGTGCCCTCGCCGTCCAGCCCGTCACCGGCCGGCCCCTCACCGCCCAGCCGCTCGCCGCCCAATCCGTCACCATCCAACCCGTCACCGGCGGGCCACTCGCCATCCATCCCGTCACCGTCCACCCCCTCACCGCCCGACCCCTCACCCGCCACCCCGTCACCCGCCATCCGGGGCCTCCACCGGGTGCAGCCCCTCCACCACCACGACCACCTCGCGGGCCGGGATCCCGGTCAGCGTCCCGACCCGGTCGGCCACCGCCGCCTGTACCGCCGCCGCCCAGCGCCCGAGGTCGGACGGGAACGGCAGGTCCACCCCGATCCGCAGCCGGGCCGCCCCTTCCAGCACCACCACCGACACCCGCGGCACCTCGCCGACCCGGTCCGGGCCGAGCGCGTCCCGCGCGGCCAGGGCGGCGATCCGGACCAGCACCCGGTCGGCGATCCGCAGCCGGCCGCGCCGGGCCGGCGGCGTGCCCGGACCGGTGTCCCGCCCCCACCCGGGCTCCATCGCGAAGCCCACCCGGCCACCGACCCCGCCCCGGCCACCGACCCCCATCCGGTCGCCGACCCCCGACGCCCCGCCACCTGTGCCCATCAGCGGCGCCGGTCGCGGCCGCGCAGCAGGTCGCCGAGGTCGCCCAGGTCGAGGTCGCCCTCCAGCACCCGGCCGACCACGAAGCCGACCGCGCCGAGGGCGGCGACCAGCAGGAAGGCCGCGAACCCGCCGAAGTAGCCGGCGAAGCCCAGGGCCATCCCGGCCACCGTGCCGATCAGCGCGAGATTCATGCGGTCCTCCTAGCGGACGGGCGGACGGACTGGCGGGCGGACTGGCGGGCGGACTGGCAAGCGGCCGGGCGGACGGACGCTCCGGCGGACTGTCGGGCGAGTGCGGCCTACTGGACCCGGGACCGCCGCTCCGAGGAGAGCTGCTCCTCCTCCTCGTCCGGCTCGTCCGGCAGGTGGACGTCGTTGACCGCGATGTTCACCTCGACCACCTCCAGGCCGGTCATCCGCTCGACCGCAGCGATGATGTTCCGCCGCACCGCCGCCGCCAGCTCCGGGATCACCACCCCGTACTCGACCACCAGCGCGATGTCGATCGCGGTCTGCCGCTCGCCCACCTCGGCCTTGATGCCACGGGACACGCTGGCCCGTCCGCCGGGGACCCGGTCGCGCATCGCCCCGAAGGTGCGGGAGAGCCCGGAGCCGAGGGCGTGGATGCCGGGGACCTCGCGGGCGGCCATGCCGGCGATCTTCTCCACCACGCCGTCGGCCAGCGCCGTGCGGCCGCGCTCCTCGGCGGGCGGGGCGGCGGACACGGCGGGCTTGGTCAGATCGGACGGCTTGGGGGTCTCGGGCATGGGGGTGCCTCCTGACGGACGTCTCCAGCTATACCGCAATCTGTCCCAACTCTGACATTCCGCCACGAAACTCGCGCCCGGAGCTCCCGCGCGCACAACGGAAAGCGGGCCCGGCTCTCCCCCTCCGGGAGCCGGACCCGCTGGCCCATTCACCGCACAACCGGAACGTCAGTCCCCGATGCCCGCCAGGTCGCGCAGCCGCCGCGCCTGCGCGGCCCGCTCGGCGGCCCGCTGCTCCTCGTAGGAGCGCCCGCCCGCGCCCTGCAGCAGCGCCTTGGTCTCGATCACCGCGTCCCGCGGGGCGGCGAGCAGCGCGGCGGCCAGGTCGCGGGCGGCGCCGTCCAGCTCGGCGGCCGGCACCACCAGGTTGGCCAGGCCCAGCGCCGCGGCCTCGTCCGCGTGCACCCAGCGGCCGGTGGCGCAGATCTCCAGCGCGCGGGCGTAGCCGACCAGGTCGGTCAGCGGCTTGGTGCCGGCCAGGTCGGGGACCAGGCCGAGCGAGGTCTCGCGCATCGAGAACTGCACGTCCTCGGCGCAGACCCGCAGGTCGCAGCCGAGCGCGAGCTGGAAGCCGGCGCCCACCGCGTGCCCCTGCACGGCGGCCACGCTGATCAGGTCGGGGCGTCGCCACCAGGTGAACGCGGCCTGGAAGCCGTCGATCGCCGCGTCCAGCTCCTTGTCGGAACTGGCCGCCAGCGCGAGGAAGTTCGGCTCGCCCGGGATGCCCTCGGGGGTGAACATGGCGCGGTCCAGACCGGCGGAGAAGGAGAGGCCGTCGGCGCGCAGCAGCACCACCCGCACCGAGCCCGGCAGCTCCCGGCCGATCTCGGCCAGCGCCCGCCACATCGCCGGAGTCTGGGCGTTGCGCCGCTGCGGGTGGCAGAGCGTGACCGTCGCCAGCTCGCCCTCGACCTCGAGGCGCACGCCGGCGGCGAGCCGGGCCTCGGCCGTCGTGGCAGGGGTGGATTCGGGCGCGGTCATGGGCACCTCCGGCACGGATCGGGGCAGGCTCCAGCGCACTGCCCACACGTCTACCGGAGAGTAACTTATTGCCGGGACCTTGGGTACCGCCGCGGGTTCACCCGCTGTTCACGCCGCACGCGGACATGACGATCGGCGGCCGCGGGGGCGCCTTCCGGTCGAGGTCCGGAGGGACTGCCTGTCTCGGTCGCCGATGCGTCGGGGGTGTGCTGGCGGACTGCCGTAATCCGGAACCGCCCTGAGCCGACCGACCGGGGCACACCGTGCGCCCGGCCTGACGGCGGATCAGGATCCGGCTGCGGCAGCAGCCTTGGCCTTTCCACGCGTTGCGCCGCCGCGACCCCGGAGATTGACCCCGGACTCGCTCAGCATGCGGTGCACGAAGCCGTAGGAGCGGCCGGTCTCCTCCGCGAGCGCACGAATGCTCGCCCCGGAGTCGTACTTCTTCTTCAGCTCGGCCGCGAGCTTCTCACGCGCGGCACCAGTCACCCGGCTGCCCTTTTTCAGAGTCTCGGCCACCCGTGCCTCCTCGTAGCTGTGCTCGGTCGGATTCCCATGATCACCCATCCCCAGCCTCCTGGCCACCCATTCGACAAGGTCTGTACGCCGGAACGGGCGGCGCCCGGGAGTAGCCCCAGCGCATCAGGGCGCTCACGGTGGGTGTACGGGCGCCGGCCCGGAACCGGCGTGCGACACGAAACAGCTGATCAGCAGGGGCCGTTGGCCGACGAAAGGAGAGGGGCCGATTAAAACGGAATCCCCGACCCCCGCATTCCCGCGGGCGCCGGCATGATGAGACGGCATCGGCCGGATGCAGGAGCGTGTGTCTACCGACGGCGAGCGGCGGTGAGCACCCGGACTCCGCGAAAGTCGAAGCCCGTGACCGGCGAACCGGTCACGGGCTGCGGAGGAGCGGGGGGAATCCGACGAGCGGACCCCAGGACGGGATTCGGACCCGCCCGACGACGATCAGGCCAGCGAGACCAGGTCGTGGTAGGCCGGGCTCCACAGGTCCTCGACGCCGTCCGGCAGCAGGATGATCCGCTCCGGCGCCAGCGCGTCCACCGCGCCCTCGTCGTGGGTGACCAGCACCACGGCGCCGCTGAAGGAGCGCAGCGCGCCCAGGATCTCCTCGCGGCTGGCCGGGTCCAGGTTGTTGGTGGGCTCGTCCAGCAGCAGCACGTTGGCGCTGGAGACCACCAGCGAGGCCAGCGCCAGCCGGGTCTTCTCACCGCCGGAGAGCACCCCGGCCGGCTTGTCCACGTCGTCGCCGGAGAACAGGAAGGAGCCGAGGATCTTGCGGATCTGCACCAGGTCGGTGTCCGGCGCGGAGGAGCGCATGTTCTCCAGCACGGTGCGCTCCGGGTCGAGCGTCTCGTGCTCCTGGGCGTAGTAGCCGATCTTCAGGCCGTGGCCCGGGATCACCTCACCGGTGTCCGGCTTCTCCACGCCCGCCAGCATCCGCAGCAGGGTGGTCTTGCCGGCGCCGTTGAGGCCCAGCACCACGACCCGCGAGCCGCGGTCGATCGCCAGGTCGACGTCGGTGAAGATCTCCAGCGAGCCGTAGGACTTCGACAGGCCGCTGGCGGTCAGCGGGGTCTTGCCGCACGGGGCCGGGTCGGGGAAGCGCAGCTTGGCGACCTTGTCGGAGGCGCGCACCTCCTCCAGGCCGGAGAGCAGCTTCTCGGCGCGGCGGGCCATGTTCTGCGCGGCGACCGTCTTGGTGGCCTTGGCGCGCATCTTGTCGGCCTGCGCGTTGAGGGTGGCGGCCTTCTTCTCGGCGTTGGCCCGCTCGCGCTTGCGGCGCTTCTCGTCGTCCTCGCGCTGCTGCTGGTACTGCTTCCAGCCCATGTTGTAGACGTCGATGCAGGACCGGTTGGCGTCCAGGTAGAAGACCTTGTTGACCACCGTCTCGACCAGGTCGACATCGTGCGAGATCACGATGAAGCCGCCCTTGTAGGTCTTCAGGAAGTCGCGCAGCCAGGCGATCGAGTCGGCGTCCAGGTGGTTGGTCGGCTCGTCCAGCAGCAGGATGTCGGCGTCCGAGAAGAGGATCCGGGCCAGCTCGACCCGGCGGCGCTGGCCACCCGAGAGGGTGTGCAGCTGCTGGCCGAGGATCCGGTCCGGCAGGCCCAGCGCGGCGGCGATGGTGGCGGCCTCGGCCTCGGCGGCGTACCCGCCCTTGGTGAGGAACTCGGTCTCCAGCCGGGCGTACTTCTTCATCGCGTTGTCGCGGGTGGCGCCCTTGCCGTTGGCCATCCGGTCCTCGTTCTCGCGCATCTTCTGGAGCACGGTGTCGAGGCCGCGGGCGGACAGGATCCGGTCCCGGGCGAGCACGTCCAGGTCGCCGGTGCGCGGGTCCTGCGGCAGGTAGCCGACCTCGCCGGAGCGGGTCACCGTGCCACCGGCCGGCAGGCCCTCGCCGGCCAGCACCTTGGTCATCGTGGTCTTGCCGGCGCCGTTGCGGCCGACCAGGCCGATCCGGTCGCCGGGGGCGATCCGGAAGCTGGCGGACTCGATGAGGACGCGGGCGCCGGCGCGCAGTTCGAGGTCGGTGGCGGAAATCACGGCTGGGAGAGCTCCTGTTGCTGGGCGGCCGGGGGCGCGCGGCGGCGCGGCCGGGCACGAGGGGTGCGGACGGATCTGGGCGGGTGCTGGACGGTCCGACCGCCGCTAATGCCCGAGGAGTACAGCCATGCGGGCCAGTCTACCGGGCGCCCCGCGCGGACCCGGAGGAAAATCCGGCCGGCCCCGTCCGGCGCCCGTCCCGGTGACCGCGGACGACCGCGTCAGTGGCCGTCGCCCGCCGCCGGGGTCGGGCAGCCGTCCTGCGGCTTGACCACCGCGAACGGCGCCTCGGGGCTGTCGCACGGGATGGCCGAGGCGCCCTGGTCGGTGTCGAAGACGTGGCTGCCGAGCAGCGGGCCGTCGTCGATCAGCACCCGGGTGCCGTCCAGCCTGGTGATGGTCACGTTGAGGCCGGCGTTCAGCACGTAGCCGTGGCCGTCCAGCCGGTAGCCGGTGATCGAGCCGGGCAGCGGCTGCCGGTTGGGGCCGGTGGTGACGGTGCAGCTGCGCGGGACCAGCACCGCGATGTCGGTGTGCACCGTGCGCATCGGGTCGAAGGTGCAGCCCTCCTGCGGCCGGGCGTTGAACCGCAGGTCGCCGTCCCGGTCCCGGAAGCCCATGGTCAGGCCGGGGGTGAGCACCTGGACCCAGGGCTCGGGCAGCACGGCCACCTGCACCGCGGCGGCGGCCCGCTGCAGCTCCAGCTGCTTCTTCTGGGCGTCGGTGCGCTGGTCCGCCCCGGTCTCGCCGGAGCCGTGCAGCCAGTCGGCCAGGCCCGGCACCGCGCGGTGCCAGCGGACCTGGTGGTTGTCGATCTCCACCGAGGTGACCATGCCGTCGTCCCAGACCACCACCGCGCTCTGGGCGAGCACGGTGACGTGCAGCGCGGTGGCGCCGTCGCGGCGGTAGGACCAGAGCAGGGCGCCGCTGGACGGGTCGTACGCCTCCAGGCCGGGGCCCACCCGGAAGTCCGGGACCACCGGGTCGGCGGTCTGCGCACTGATCGGGCTGGCCTGGGCGTTGCCGGGTGCGGAGACCTGGTCGCCGAACGGCACCGGGCGGTTGGCGTGCGCGGCGGCGCCGACGCCGAGCACCAGCAGCACGGCCATGGCGGGCAGGGCCGACCGGGGGGTCAGGGTACGAAGCGGCTTCCAGGACACCTCGGGAGGGTACCTGGTGTTCGCTCACCCGTCAGCCGGACCGTGGTTCCGAACAGGTTGACGGACGGATAACCGGACATTCGGCGGGGGCCACTCGATGGATGGTCATGCCCATTCCACATTCGGCCGCCCATCGACGAGGGTCGACGGGAACGGCACCGGCGGGCGGCCGATCGCTGACGATCGATCAGGGCTGCGAGTCCCGCCAGTCGAAATCGGCCAGGCTCGCGACAACTGTCCACTTTGGGGTGACATTCGGCTTTACCGACGGCGGCGCGGCTTACCGTCGGTGCACGGGTGCGTACGGTACGCGTCCGCACCCGGAGTGACTGCCGTGCTGGAGGAGACATGCGAATCGGCCGCCTGACCCTGGCCGGCGCCGCGCTGCTGCTGCTCACCAGCGCCGGCCTGGCCGGCGGCGGGATCCCGCTGACCACCGCCGACCGGGCCCCCAGCCAGCTCGGCCCGCCCGACCCGGACGCCGCGCAGCCGCGCGCCGCCGCCCCCAGGCCGAACACCCGGCGGGCCGTCCACGAGGTGCCGTTCGGCGCCTTCGTCGGCTCCTGGGACCAGTACATCCCGCAGATCGCCCGCTTCTCCGGCTGGCTGAACGGTGCCAACCTCCAGGTCGGCCACACGTACTTGGCCGGAAACGGCTGGGGCGACATCGAGGGCGACACCAGGATGCTGGCCCCCTGGTCGGAGTGGCGGCTCGCCGACCGCAGCCGGACCCTGGTGCTCAACGTGCCGATGCTGGTCCCCAACGAGGGCAACCTGCCCGACGACCAGGTGGCCGACCTGCTCGGCCAGGGCGCGGGCGGGGCCTTCGACCAGCACTTCCTGCGGCTGGCCCGGAAGCTGGTCGCGCTCGGCGGCGACGACACGGTGATCGTGCTCGGCTGGGAGATGAACGGCATCACCTACACCAGCCGCTGCAAGCCCGACCCGGCCGCCTGGAAGGCCTACTGGCGCCGGATCGTCGGCGTGATGCGCTCGGTCCCGGGCCAGCACTTCCGCTTCGACTTCACCCCCAACCGCGGACTGGACGCGATCGCCTGGACCAAGTGCTACCCCGGTGACGACGTGGTCGACGTGATCGGCACCGACAGCTACGACCAGCCGGCCGGCGCCACCTTCGACGACTACGTGCACGAGCCCTACGGCCTGCAGGACCAGGTGGAGTTCGCGGCCCGGCGGGGCAAGCCGGTCTCGTACCCGGAGTGGGGCCTGTTCCGCAACGGGGACGACCCGGAGTTCGTCCGGCGGATGGTGGACTGGATGCGCACCCACGACACCCTCTACCAGACCGTCACCGACTACTGCCCGCACGGCTTCTGGCAGTGCCACAGCAACCCGCGCTCCAGTGCGGTCTACCAGCAGCTGCTCGGCGGCTCGCCGGGCGCCCCCGACTCCCCGACCGCCCCGCCCTGTCCGGCGCCCGGCCCGTACGGCGGCGTGCCCGGGCTGCGCCCGCCGCTGGTGCCGCGCGGCTGCACCGGCACCGGCCGGCCCACCCCGACCGGCTCGCCCACCGGCGGTTCCCCGACCGGTGCACCCACCGGCTCGCCGACCGCCACCGCGGCGCCGAGCCCCTCGGCCACCCCCGACTCCGCCTCCCCCTCGCCCAGCCCGTCGCCCGCTCCCGACACCACCGCGCCCACGGAGCAGCCGACCACCCGGCCGGTGCTGCCGCCGCTGCCCGAGCTGCCCGGTTTCTCGCCGCCCCCGTTCCTCTGGTGGCTCAACGGCTGGTGAGCTCGGCGGCCGGTGGGCCCGGCGGCCCGAGCGGCCGCGCGGCCGGCGAGCTCAGCGGCCGGTCGGCACCGTCGCCCGCGGGTGCAGCACCCGCGGGCTCAGCGGCCGGCCCGCAGCGCCCGCAGCCGCCGGACCGGACCGCGCAGGTACGGGACGAGGGCCGCCCGCACCCGGACCACGGCCAGCCGCGCGCTGAGCGCGGCCGCCCCGCGGGCCGGGCCGAGCAGCAGCCGGTGGTTGCGCTCCCGCTCCGGCCGCCAGCGCTCCTTGTACGGCTCCTCGCCGCGCATCAGGCTCAGCTCGGGGATACCGGCCCGGGTCGTCTCCTCCAGCGAGGTGCCGAAGAGCAGCCCGGCGATGTCCACCCGCTCGCGCAGCCGCGGGTGCGCGCCGTACAGGTAGAGGCCGGCGAAGGACGGGCAGAGCAGCAGCAGGTCCACCGCCATCAGCTCCCCGTCCAGGACGTAGCGGTAGACCACCGCCTGGCCGCGCCGGGCCAGGCCCGCGGTGGACTCGCGCAGGTGGGCGGCGAACCGCTCGCTGGCGTGCTCGGCGGTGACCCCACGGCCCTCCCACTGCAACGCGTGCAGCCGCAGCAGCTCGTCCATCGCCGCGCCGACCTGCTCGACCGGCACCCGGTCGGCCCGCACCCCGGCCTCCTGCAGCTTGCGCTGCTTGGCCCGGCTGCGCTGCGCGGTGCGCCCAGGCAGCCGGGCCAGCAGTCGGTCCATCGGCACCGCGGGCAGGTGCTGGCAGACCGAGTCCAGCAGCTGGTGCCGGCGGCCCTGCCAGTGCGCGTACACCTGGTGGGCCGCCGAGCCGGGGCGCACCTCGCGCAGGTCCAGCGCCTGCCAGGGGCGGTGCAGCGGCAGCGCCCGGGCCAGGGCGGCGGCGGCCGCCGCGGCGCAGGCGTCGTCCAGCAGCACGTCGGTGTAGTCGATCAGCCCGCCGCCGAGCCCGGTCAGCGTGCCGGTGCGGGTGCGGGTCAGCGCGGCGGCCGCCACCAGCAGTCCGTCCCGGCGGACCAGCACCACCCGCAGCCGGCCGGGGCGCCCGTACTGCCGCCACCAGGAGCCCTGCCAGGCGGCGGACTGGAACGGGGTGGCGGTGCGGCAGCGCGCGGTGAGGTCGTCCCACTCGGCGGCCAGCCGGGTCAGCGTGTCGTCCGCCCGGCAGATCTCGGTGGTCCACTCGGGCGTCGTCGGCTCGCCGGCAGGTCCCGGGAGCTCGGCCGCGGGCTCGGGCGGCTCGGCCGCGGGCTCGGCGGCCCGGCGGCTGGGCGGCACCCCCGTCGCCGGCGGCTCGGC
>NZ_JBNQTI010000014.1:0-78392 GCF_050325825.1 Kitasatospora sp. LaBMicrA B282 | reverse complement strand
CGGCCGGGGGCTGCGCGGGTGCGGCGGCGGGGGCGCCGTAGCCGCCGGGGGCGGGCTGCGGGGGGATCGGGGCACCGTAGGGCGCGGCCGGCGGGACGGGGGCGCCGGGCATCGCGCCCGGCATCGGGGCACCCTGCATCGGTGCTCCGGGCATGGGAGCGCCCTGCATCGGGGCGCCGGGCATGGGGGCACCGGGCATCGGCGGCGTGTAGGGCGAGGCGAAGCCGGGGGCGGGGGTGGCGCTAGGGGTGCGCTTGGCGGTGGCGGCCACGATCAGCGCGAAGACCAGGCCGAGGACCGCCTGCAGGATCAGGTCCAGGTTGACCAGCAGGTGGGAGGCCGGCGAGGCGAACTCGTGCCGGGTGAAGTCGTCGCCGGTCAGCTGCTGGACGATGCTCATGATGCTGACGTAGGCATTGGTCAGCAGCAGGACGGTCCCGGCCGGCCGCACCCAGCGGGCACCGCTGAACGCTCCGATGATCATCGCGATGATCGCGACGTCGGAGGAGAGGTTGCCGCAGTTGTACGCGACCGCGGTGTACCCGTGGAAGTGCCCGAAGTTGAAGCCGATGGCGTACTGCAGGTAGCTCGCGCCCTCCTGGGAGAGGTCGAAGCCCAGGATCCCGAAGTCCAGCAGCAACGTCACGATCAGCAGGATCGCCAACCCGGGCAGCGCACCGCCGCCCTCGCCCTTGGGCGCTCGCTGCGGGGCCTGGAAGCCCCCGACCGGCGGCGCGTAACTCATCGTCTCCCCTTCCGAGCGGGCGCGCCGCGGCCGTGCCGCGGAGTTTCGCGCGGGCCGAGACTAGCGCGCCGACCAAATGCCCGGGAATGCCGGGGAGCCGGGGACGTCGGTCCCCGGCTCCCCGTCCTGACGGATCCTCGGCTCAGGCGCTCCAGGCGGCCGGCCCGAGCAGTGTCTTCACCTCGCTGGCGAAGGCGGTGTCCGGGTTGACCAGGAAGCCCAGCTCGTAGAGCACGTCCCGCTGCCGACTGGTGGTCAGCAGCCGCACCGGCACGTCACCGGGGTGCGCCTGGAGGGTGAGCTTGAGCTCGCGCACCATGTCCGGGGTCACCTTCGGGTAGGGCACGGTGATCTGCACCGGCGGCTTGCCGCCGTGCTCGGCGGCGGAGACGTCCAGTGTGGTGATCTCCTGGCCGAAGATGCTCAGCGCCCCGTCGCGCTCGTTGAGCCGGCCGCGCACCGAGACGACGTTGTCCTCCACCATCTGGTCGGCCATCAGGTTGTAGGTGGCGGGGAAGAAGAGCACCTCCACCGAGCCGTCGCGGTCGGCCAGGGTGATGATCGCCCAGGCGTTGCCGGCCTTGTTGATCCGCCGGTCCACGCCGGTGACCAGACCGGAGAGCCGGACCTCGCCCTCGGTGCGGCCGGAGCCCATGAGTTCGGCGATCGACACGTCGCGGTTGCGGGCCAGGATGTGCTCGGCGCCGTCCAGCGGGTGGCTGGAGACGTAGAGGCCGAGCATCTCGCGCTCCAGGCTGAGCAGTTGCTTGCGCGGCCACTCGCGGTCGGAGAGCTCGAAGTCCAGGCCGATGGTGGGGGCGTCGGAGCCGGTGTCGAGGGCGCCGAACAGGTCGTCCTGGCCGATCGCCTGCTGCTTCTTCACCCCGGTGACCGCGTCGATCGCGGTCTCGTGCACCGCGACCAGCGACTGGCGGGTGTGGCCGAGCGAGTCGAAGGCGCCGGCCTTGATCAGCGAGTCGACGGTGCGCTTGTTGCAGGCGACCAGCTCGACCTTGTCCAGGAAGTCGGCGAAGGAGGAGTACTTGCCCTTCTCCTTGCGGGTCTTGATCAGCGACTCGATCACCGGCACGCCGACGTTGCGCACGGCCTTGAGGCCGAACCGCACGTCGGTGCCGACGGCGGTGAAGTCGACCACCGACTCGTTGACGTCGGGGGAGAGGATCTTGATGCCCATCGCCCGGCACTCGGCCAGGTAGACGGCCATCTTGTCCTTGTCGTCGGCGACCGAGGTGAGCAGGGCGGCCATGTACTCGGCGGGGTAGTTCGCCTTGAGGTAGGCGGTCTGGTAGGAGACCAGGCCGTAGGCGGCCGAGTGCGATTTGTTGAACGCGTAGCCGGCGAAGGGGACCAGCACGTCCCAGACCGCCTGGATCGCCTCGTCGGAGTAGCCGCGCTCGTGGCACCCGGCGTGGAACGGGACGAACTCCTTCTCCAGCACCTCCTTCTTCTTCTTGCCCATCGCGCGGCGGAGCAGGTCTGCCTGGCCGAGGCTGTAGCCGGCCAGCACCTGCGCGGCACGCTGCACCTGCTCCTGGTAGACGATCAGGCCGTAGGTGGGGCCGAGGACGTCCTTGAGCGGCTCCTCCAGCTCCGGGTGGATCGGCAGGATCTCCTGCTGGGCGTTCTTGCGCAGCGCGTAGTTGGTGTGCGAGTTCATGCCCATCGGGCCGGGGCGGTACAGCGCCGAGACGGCGGAGATGTCGGCGAACTCGGTGGGCTTCATCAGGCGCAGCAGGGCGCGCATCGGGCCGCCATCGAGCTGGAAGACGCCGAGCGTGTCACCCCGGGCGAGCATCTGGTACGTGGTCGGGTCGTCGATCGCGATCTGGTCGATGTCGACGTCGAGGCCGCGGTTGGCCTTGATGATCTTGAGACAGTGATCGATGATGCCCAGGTTCCGCAGACCCAGGAAGTCCATCTTGATCAGGCCCATGGCTTCGCACGACGGGTAGTCGAAGCCGGTGATGATCACGCCGTCCTTGTCCCGCTTGTGCAGCGGGATCAGGTCGAGCAGCGGGGTCGAGGAGAGGATGACGGCCGCGGCGTGCACGCCGGTGCCGCGGATCAGGCCCTCGATGCCGATGCCGGTGTCGATGATCTTCTTGACGTCCGGCTCGTTGTTGTACATCTGCCGGATCTCGGTGCCCTCGTTGTAGCGAGGGTGCGACTCGTTGAAGAGGTCCGTGAGCGGGACGCCCTTGCCCATCACGTCCGGCGGCATCGCCTTGGTGATCCGGTCGCCCATCGAGAAGGGGTAGCCGAGGATGCGGTTCGCGTCCTTCACGGCGGCCTTCGCCTTGATGGTGCCGAAGGTGTTCACCTGGGCGGTGTACGCCTCGCCGTACTTGTCGGTGACGTAGCGCACCATCTGGTCGCGCTGGCGGTCGTCGAAGTCGATGTCGACGTCCGGGGGGTTGATGCGCTCGGGGTTGAGGAAGCGCTCGAACAGCAGGTCGTGCTCGAGCGGGTCCAGCTGGGTGATGCCGGTCAGGTAGGCGACCATCGAGCCTGCGGCGGAACCACGGCCGGGGCCGACCGGGATGCCGTTGTTGCGGCCGTACTCGCAGATGTCGGCGACCACGAGGAAGTAGGAGTCGAACCCCATCGGGGTGATGACGCCCATCTCCAGCTCGATCCGGTCGAGGACCTCCTGGTTCGGGCTGTCGCCGTAGCGCTTCTGCAGACCGATCTCGATCTTCTTGCGCAGGTAGGAGGCCTGGGTCTCGCCCTCGGGCACGTCGAACTGCGGCATCCGGTCGACGTAGTCGAAGACCTCCTTGTACGACTCCACCCGCTCGCCGATCCGCAGGGTGTTGTCGCAGGCCTCGGGGAGCTCGCTGAAGAGCGCGCGCATCTCCTCGGAGGTCTTCACGTAGTAACCGGTGCCCTGGAACTTGAACCGGTTCGGGTCGTCCTTGTTCTTGCCCACGCCGACGCAGAGCAGGCTGTCGTGCGCGTCGGCCTGGTCGGCGGTGACGTAGTGCGAGTCGTTGGTGGCCAGCAGCGGGATGTTCAGCTGCTTGGCCAGCCGGAGCAGGTCCAGGCGGACGTCGCGCTCGATGTCCAGGCCGTGGTCCATCAGCTCCAGGAAGTAGTTCTCCCTGCCGAAGATCTGCTGGTAGGCGTCGGCGGCCTTGACCGCCTCGTCGTACTGGCCCAGGCGCAGCCGGGTCTGGATCTCCCCCGAGGGGCAGCCGGTGGTGGCGATGATCCCGGTGGCGTTGGCGGCGATCAGCTCGCGGTCCATCCGGGGCTTCATGTAGTAGCCCTCCATCGACGCGAGCGAGGAGAGCTTGAAGAGGTTGCGCAGGCCGGTGGCGTTCTGCGCCCACATGGTCATGTGGGTGTAGCGGCCACCACCGGAGACGTCCTTGCCGCCCTCACCGTCGCTGCTGGCCGGGCGCTGCCCGCCGGGCGACCAGAAGACCGGCTTCTTCTCGAACCGGGAGCCGGGTGCGACGTAGGCCTCGATGCCGATGATCGGCTTGACCGCGCTGTCCTTGGCCTTCTGGAAGAACTCGTAGGCGCCGAACATGTTGCCGTGGTCGCTCATCGCGATGGCCGGCATGCCCTGCCGCTCGGCCTCGGCGACCAGCTTGCCGTTCTTGGCCGCCCCGTCGAGCATCGAGTACTCGGTGTGGACATGCAGATGCACGAAGCTGTCGGCCACGAGGGACGGCTCCTAGGGTGTCGGGCTGCGGGTTGGGAGGACATCCACCCTAGCGCGCCCGCCCCCCTGATCGACTCCCGCCGCTCGGGCCACGCCGGCCACTCGGAGACCCCTCGCCCGGGTGGTCCGCCGACCCGACGGCGGCCACTGCCGGGACCCTACCGGGCGCGGCGACAGGCTTCAACGTGCCTTGACAGGAGCCCCTTTGGGCTCCTCGGGTGCCGCCGCGCCGGCGCTGCGGCGGGAAGTGAAGGTCGATGGGTTGTCGGGCACAGGCCTGTACAGAAGCAGCATGAAGTGTACAGTTTGGTACATGAGTGACACCTTGCCGATCACGGAGGCCCGGGCCTGCTTGGGGACGTTGGTGCGGCGTGCCTCCCATGCCCGCGAGCGCATCACCATCACCGACCACGGCCAACCCGCCGCGGTCCTCATCAACCCCCAGGAACTGGCGGACCTGGAGGACGCCCTCGCCCTGGCCCAGTACCGGGTCAGGCAGGCTGCCGGCGAGACCGCGGGCGTGCCGCACGACCAGGTTCGCGCCCAACTCGGCCTGGGGCGCGACGCTTGAGCTTCACGATCATCTGGGACGAGCCGGCCATCGACGCCGCCGCCCGGTTCCTCAAGGACGACCCCGAGGGCCTGCGACAGGTCATGGACGCGGTCGACCTGCTCGCCGACTCCCCACGTCCGGCGGGCACCGCGGAGTACGGCTCCGCGGACCTGCGCCGGATGCACGTCGGTCGCTACCGGGTGCTGTACGAGATCACCGAGACCACCGTCACCATCGTGGTGATCCACCTCGGCAGGATCGGCTGACCCGCACCAGGCACCACGATCGCCCCGATCGGGGCCACCCCGGGCCGCGCCTGTGCTCGGCGGGCGGGCGGCGCCTCGCGGGAGTGGCTCATCGAGAACAGTTTCCTCCGCATGCACGAGAGCCGGTTGGGCCCGTGCACGATGCCCTCGGCGCCGGGCTCCTCATGGTGGTCGTGCTGCTCGGCGGCACCGCTCACCTGATCGGCTGGATCTCGCTCGTCGGCGCGGTGATGCCGGTGTGCGACGCGCTGATCACCAGGAAAAGCGGCGGACCCGCCAAGACCTACCTCGGCGTGCACGGCGCCACGGCCGTGGTCATGGTCGCCGCCGGCGCGCTGCTGGCGCTGTCCTGACCACGCCCACCCTCAAGCACCCACGACGACGGACCGTCACGAACGTGCCGCGCCGGGGTGCGTGAGCAGCCCCGTCGGCAGTGCGGCACGGACCGCCGCGCCGAAGGCGGCGACGGCCGGGTGGTCGGCGGCTCCGGCGCGGTGGGTGATGGCGGTGCGCCGGGACATCGGCAGCGGGTGCAGGTGGACGTCGGTCGGCGGGGCGAGCACGCCGAGCTCGGGGACCAGCGCCACCCCCTGCCCGGCGGCGACCAGGGCCAGGACGGTGTCGAAGTCGTCGACCCGGTGCCGGATCCGGGGCAGGAAGCCGGCGGCCTGGCAGGCCCGGATCGCCATCGCGTGGCAGAGGGTGCCGTGGGTGGCGAGGATCCACGGGTCGGCCGCGTGGGCGGCCAGGGTGCCGGGGCCCGGGGTGGTCGTGGCCAGGTACATGGCCTCGGCGAAGAGGGGTGCGCGGTCGATGCCCGGCTCGGTGGGGGCGGGGACGAAGTCGTAGTCGTGCACCAGGGCCACGTCCAGCTCGCCGGCCCGCAGCAGGTCGGCCACGCCGGCCGGGTCGACCTCGGCGACCATCGGCTCCAGCTCCGGGCAGCGTTCGGCGAGCAGGGCCAGGGCCGGCGGGATCACCACCCGGGCGGCGGACGGGAAGGTGCCCACCCGCAGCGGGCCGGCCGGGCCGCGCCGGGCCTGGGCCAGTTCGGCGCCGGCCTGCTCCAGCTGGGCCAGCACCGCTTCGGCGTGCCGCACCAGGTTGTGGGCGGCCGGGGTCAGCGCCACCCGGCGGCCGGTGCGCTCCAGCAGCACCACACCGGCCTCCCGCTCCAGCGCGGACAACTGCTGGGAGACGGCGGAGGGGCTGAAGGCGAGGGCCTCGGCCACGGCGGCGATGGTGCCGCGGAGGGCCAGTTCGCGCAGCAGGCGCAGGCGGCGGACGTCGAGCATCGGCCCAGCTTACGGTTTGCGGTGGAAATGCGAACTGGACCTGGTGAGTCGCCCGCTCGAGGATCGGACCATGGACAACAGCCTGCGCGGGGTCCTGGTCCCGCTGATCACCCCGTTCACCGACGACACCGCCGAGACCGTGGCGCTGGACGCGCTGGCCGCCCTCGCCCACCAGGTGCTCGACGAGGGCGCGGCCGGGCTGGTCGCGCTCGGCACCACCGGGGACCCGAGCGCGCTCGACCCCGCGGAGCGCGCCGCCGTGCTGGACGTCTGCGCCGGGGTCTGCCGGGAGCGCGGGGTGCCGCTGCTGGTCGGGGCCGGCGAGGGCACCCGGGAGAACCTGCGGACCCTGGCCGAGCTGGGGCGGCGCCCGGAGGTGACGGCCGCCCTCGCCCTGGTGCCGCCGTTCGTGCGGCCGGGGGAGGCGGGCGTGCTCGCCCACTTCCGCGAGCTGGCCGCCGCGAGCCCGCTGCCGCTGGTCGTCTACCACGTCCCGCACCGCACCGGTCAGCAGCTGGGCGCCGCGACCTGGACCGAGATCGCCGCGCTGCCCGGCGTCGTCGGGGTGAAGTACGCCACCGGCGCGCTGGATGCCGCAGTGGTCGAACTGCTCGCCGCGGCCCCGCCCGGGTTCGCGGTCCTCGGCGGCGACGACGTGGTCTTCTCCCCCTTGCTCGCGCTCGGTGCGCCCGGCGGGATCCTGGCCAGCGCGCACCTGGCCACCGGGCGGTTCGTCGAGCTGGCCGAGGCCTGGCGGGCCGGGGAGCTCGACCGGGCCCGCGCGCTGGGCCACCGGCTGGCCGCGCTCGCGGCGGCCTGCTTCGCCGAGCCCAACCCGGCGGTGGTCAAGGGCGTGCTGGCCGCCCAGGGGCGGATCCCGAGCGCCGCGGTGCGGCTGCCGCTGCTCCCGGCGGGCCCGGCGGCGGTGGCCGCGGCCGAGCAGGCCCTGGTGGCCCTGGCGGAGCTGGCGCCCGGCCGGTCGGCGGAACCGCCGGCGGCGGCAGCGCTGTCCACCAGGTGAGCACGGACGGTCCGGCTGGTGAGCCGCCGCGGTGTCCACCTGGTGAATACCGTGCGGATGCGGACCGCCGGAGCAGGCAAGATGAGCACAGAGCAGTGAGAGCGGAGAGGAAGTACGGATGAAGATCGGCATCGTGGGTGCCACCGGCCAGGTCGGCGGCGTGGTCCGGGAGATCCTGGCGGAGCGCCGGTTCCCGGTGACCGAGCTGCGGCTGTTCGCCTCGGCCCGCTCGGCCGGCCGGACGCTGCCCTGGCAGGGCACCGAGGTCACGGTGGAGGACGCGGCCACCGCCGACTACACCGGCCTGGACATCGTGATCTTCTCGGCCGGCGGCTCGACCTCCAAGGAGCTGGCGCCCAAGGTGGCCGCGGCCGGCGCCGTGGTGATCGACAACTCCTCCGCCTGGCGGCGCGACCCCGAGGTCCCGCTGGTGGTCAGCGAGGTCAACCCGGACGCGCTCGCCGACGCCCCCAAGGGCATCATCGCCAACCCCAACTGCACCACCATGGCCGCTATGCCGGTGCTGCGCCCGCTGCACCAGGAGGCCGGCCTGACCGCGCTGGTGGTCGCCACCTACCAGGCGGTCTCCGGCAGCGGCCTGGCCGGCGTCAGCGAGCTGCAGGGCCAGGCCGCCAAGGTGGTGGACGAGGCAGCCGCGCTCACCCACGGCGGCGACAAGGTCGAGCTCCCCGAGCCGCAGGTCTACCGGCGCCCGATCGCCTTCAACGTGATCCCGCTGGCCGGCTCGATCGTGGACGACGGCCTGAACGAGACCGACGAGGAGCAGAAGCTGCGGCACGAGAGCCGCAAGATCCTCGGCATCCCGGACCTCAAGGTCTCCGGCACCTGCGTCCGGGTGCCGGTCTTCACCGGCCACTCGCTCCAGGTCAACGCCCGGTTCGAGCGGCCGATCAGCCCCGAGCGGGTGGCCGAGCTGCTCGCCGACGCGCCCGGCGTGGTGCTGACCGACATCCCGACCCCGCTGCAGGCGGCCGGCCAGGACCCGACCTACGTGGGCCGGATCCGCCGCGACGAGACGGTGGAGCACGGCATCTCGCTCTTCCTCTCCAACGACAACCTGCGCAAGGGCGCGGCGCTGAACGCGGTGCAGATCGCCGAGCTGGTGGCGGCCAAGCTGGCCGGCTGACCGGGTCGGGGCGACGGCCCCGGCGGTGCTGCGGCGGGGGGGGGGGGGGGAGGGGGGGGGGGGGGGGGGGGAGGGGGGGGGGGGGAGGGGGGGGGGGGGGGGGGGGGGGGGGGGGGGGGGGGGGGGGGTGGGGGGGGGGGGGGGGGGGGGGCTGGACGGGGGGGGTTGGCCCTCCCCCCGCTCGGCTGACCGGAGCCCGCGCAGGTGGGTGATTCACCACGCCTTCGGGGGGTAAAGGAGACCGCAACGGTCCGGCAGGGTGCCCAGACGAGCCTCCCTCGGGCACACTGCACGAACTGCCCGTGCTCAGCGGCAGAGCACAGGAAGAGGGGTGCCTCATGGACCGCTGCGTCGTCCTGGTGGACGCGGGATACCTGCTGGGCGCCGCCGCCAGCCTGCTCGCCGGGGAGCCCGCCCGCTCCCGGGTGACCGTCGACCACACCGCGCTGATCACCTCGCTGCGCGAGCGCGCCGAGGAGGAGACCGGCCTGCCGCTGCTGCGGATCTACTGGTTCGACGCGGCCCCCGAGCGCCGCCCGATGCCCGAGCACCGCCGGCTGCGGGTGCTGCCCCGGGTCACCGTGCGGCTCGGCGCGCTCACCCGGGCCGAGGGCCGCTGGGTGCAGAAGGGCGTGGACGCGGCGATGCACGCCGAGCTGTCCGAGCTGGCCCGCAACCGGGCCTGCGCCGACGTGGTGCTGGTCACCGGGGACGGCGACCTGCTGCCCGGCATGATGTCGGCCAAGGAGCACGGCGTGGCCGTCCACCTGTGGGCGTTGCAGGCCGCCGACGGCGACTTCAACCAGTCCGAGGACCTGGTCGGCGAGGCCGACGAGCGCCGGGTGCTGGACCGCGAGTGGATCACCCGTTCGGTGCGGCTGCGCGAACCGGCGGTCGCCTTCCCGCCGGCCGGGCCGCGCCCGGAGATCGCCAAGATCCTGGCCGCCCCGCCGGCCGCCCCGCCCGCCGCGGCCGAGGCCCCCGCCCCGCCGGTCGAGCCGACCGCGCTGCCGCCCACCGCGCTCAAGGTCGTCCCCACCCCCAAGGACCTGGCCAGCCGCACCGCCCAGGTGCACCAGCAGCACGGCGCCCCCGCCGCGAGCAACGGCCCGGTGCTGCGCTGGTCCTCCGACCGCGGCTGGGTGGACCGCCCGGCCGAGCCGCCCACCGCCGCCGACGCGCTGCCCACCCTGGCCCAGCTCACCACCGCCGAGCAGCGCTGGGCCGACCGCGAGGAGGACATCACCGCGATCGGCGGCGACCCGCACGAGGTCGGCCAGGTCTTCGCCCGCCGCTGGACCGAGCGGCTGGGCGACCGGGAGCGGCTCACCCCGATCTGGGCCGACTACCCGCGCATCCCGCACCGGGTGGACGGCGAGCTGCTGCGCTACGCGGCCCGGTTCGGCCTGCTCGCGCACAAGGACGACCAGATCGACGAGCACGACCGGTACGCCATCCGGGCCGGCTTCTGGAAGGAGCTGGCCGCCCGGGTGCCGGGCGGCGAGCTGATCACGCTGGACGATTAGGGCGTGTCTTTCGGATCACGTCGGATCAGCGCGCGGCGTTGGAGTGCGTGCCCCGGCGGCGACCGCCCGGCGTGATCCGAAAGACACGCCCCAGCCCGCGCCGGGCCGCCGCGGGCGGGCAGTGCGGTGGGCCCCTGGTCCGGTTTCCTCATGCTCGGCGCGTAGAGTCTCCGTTCGTGAGTGACGCCGCTTCGCCCTGCTGCTCCGTCCGGGGTCTCACCAAGAGCCACGGCGAGATCCGGGCCAATGACGGGGTCGACCTGGAGATCCGCCAGGGCGAGATCTTCGGGCTGCTCGGCCCGAACGGCGCCGGCAAGTCCACGCTGGTCCGCCAGCTCACCGGACTGCTGCGACCGGACGCGGGCAGCGTGCAGATCCTGGGCCACGACGTGGTCCGGCACCCCGAGCGGGCCGCCCGGCTGCTCGGTTACCTGGGCCAGGAGTCCACCGCGCTGGACGAGCTGACCGTGGCGCTGGCCGCCGAGACCACCGGCCGGCTGCGCGGGCTGGGCCGGGCCGCCGCCCGCGCCGAGAGCGCCGCGGTCCTGGACGAGCTGGGGCTGGCCGCGCTGGCCGGCCGCCCGCTGGCCAAGCTCTCCGGCGGCCAGCGGCGCCTGGCCTGCTTCGCCGCCACCCTGGTCGGCGAGCGCCCGCTGCTGGTGCTGGACGAGCCCACCACCGGCATGGACCCGGTGGCCCGGCGTGCCGTGTGGACCGCGGTGGACCGCCGCCGGGCCGAGCGCGGCACCACCGTGCTGCTGGTCACCCACAACGTGATCGAGGCCGAGACGGTGCTCGACCGGGTCGCGGTGCTCGACGAGGGTCGGGTGATCGCCTGCGACACCCCCGGCGGGCTCAAGGCCCTGGTCGACGGCGACGTCCGGCTCGACCTGGTGTGGCGCTCCGAGCCGCCGCTGGAGGTGGCCGCCGTCGCCCGGCTGGCCGAGCGCGCGGAGCGCACCGGCCGGCGCTGGACGGTGCGGACCACCCCGGAGGAGGCCAGGGAGCTGGTCGCCGCCGTCACCACCGGGCCGGCCTTCGCGGCCCTGGACGACTTCACCCTGGCCACCCCGAGCCTGGAGGACGTCTACCTCCGGCTCGGCGGCCGCCACCAAGGACTGGCGAAGTGACCGCAGGACCGGGAACCGGCCCCGTGACCGTAGGACTTGTGACGTGACCGTACTCACCCCCGCTCCCGTGTCCGCGCCGGCCGGCCAGGCCGCCCCGCTGGCCCCGGCGGCCCGGCTGCTGCCCGCGCTCGCCGCCGTCTACCGGGCGCAGCTGGCCCGGGCCAAGGTGGCCCGGATCCCGCTGATGTTCGTCGCCACCTTCCAGTCGGTCGGCATCCTGGTGATGATGCGCGGCGTGGTGGACAGCGGCGACAACCCGTCGGCGCGGGCCGTGGTGGCCGGCTCCAGCGTGCTGGTGGTCGCCTTCGTGGCGCTCAACCTGCTCGCCCAGTACTTCGGCCGGCTGCGCGCCACCGGCGGCCTGGACCACTACGCGACGCTGCCGGTGCCGGCCGCCTCGGTGGTGCTCGGCGCGGCCGCCGCCTACGCCTCCTTCACGCTGCCCGGCGCGCTGGTCACCGCCGGATTCGGCGCGGTGCTCTTCGGCCTCTCCCCGGCCCACCTGTGGGTGCTGCTCGCCGTCGTCCCGCTCGCTGGCGCGGCGCTCAGCGGGCTCGGCGCCGCGCTCGGGCTGCTGGCTCCCAAGCAGGAGCTGGCCACCATGGCCGGCCAGCTCGGCATGTCGGCCGCGCTGCTGCTCGGCGTGCTGCCCGCCTCCCACCTGCCGGGCGCGGTCCGGGTGCTGCGCGACCTGCTGCCCTCCACCTACGGCGTGGACGCGTTCGCCGCCACCTTCGCCCGGCACCCCGACTGGCCGCAGGTCGTGGCGGACCTGGCCGTCTGCGCCGGTGTCGGGCTGGCCTCGCTCACCCTGGCGACGTGGTCCTACCGCCGCGCCACGACCCGCTAGCGGGTTTCGCGGGGTCGGCGTGAAACGATGGGCGGCGTGACCGTACCGAACAGTTCCCCGGACACGCCCGGCGCGGCCGACGAGCCGCACGGTGCCCCGGACACGCCCGCGCCGAGCGACTGGCCGCTGCCGATTCCCGAAGCGCCGCCCACGCCCTGGCGGCGGCTGAGCCCCGAGCTGCTGGTCGGCGCCCCGATCCTCGGCGCCTGCCTGGTGCTCGGCGTGCTGATGGGTGCGATGTGGTTCTGGCTGGCGCCCGAGGTGCCGCTGGTGGTGCACGGGCAGAGCGTGCTCTACGTCGACCCGGAGGGGGAGCAGGCGGCCGGCGCGGACAGCGTCTTCGTGCTGCTCGGCCTCGGCTTCGGGCTGGTCGCGGCGGCCGGCGCGTTCTGGCGCACCCGGCAGCGCGGCGGCGGCATCGTGGTGGCGGGCGTGCTCACCGCCGGCGGGCTGGCCGCCTCCTGGATCGCCTGGCAGCTGGGCGTGCTCTTCGGCCCGACCGGCAACATCGTGGCGCACGCCAAGCAGGTCGGGGACGGGCACACCTTCAACGAGGCGCTCGCGCTGGGCGCGAAGGGCGCGCTGCTGGCCTGGCCGATGGCCAGCCTGGTGCTGCTGCTCGCGCTGACCGCCACCTTCGGCAAGCGCGAGCAGGACCCGCCGCCGTACTGGGCGGGCCCGGCGCAGCCGTCCGCCGACGGCGCCGCGGTGGCGCAGCCGGCCGGTGCGGAGGGGGTCGCCAGCAGCTCGCCGCTGCCCGCGCCCTCGCCGGAGCCCGGTCCCGACCGCCGCTCCGAGGGTCCGTCCGGCGCGGTGGTCCCGCCGCCGTCCTCGGCCTCGCCCGCGGCTCCGGCCGAGGCGGTGCCCTCAGCGCCGGCCGATCTCGGCGCTGACGGCCCCCGTCAGGCGCAGTAGGTCGGCGGGCACCAGCTCCACCTCGAGGCCGCGCCGGCCCGCCGAGACGTAGATCGTCGGGTGGGCCAGCGCGGTGGCGTCCAGCACCGTCCGCAGCGGCTTGCGCTGGCCCAGCGGCGAGATGCCGCCGCGCACGTACCCGCTGCTGCGCTCGGCCGCCGCCGGGTCGGCCATCGCCGCCCGCTTGCCGCCCACCGCGGCGGCCAGCGCCTTGAGGTCCAGCTGCCCCGCCACCGGCACCACGCCGACCGTGAGGGCGCCGTCCACCTCGGCGACCAGGGTCTTGAAGACCCGCCCGGGGTCGATGCCCAGGGCCTGCGCCGCCTCGCCGCCGTAGGACTCGGCGGCCGGGTCGTGCTGGTAGGCGTGCACCGTGAACGGCACCCCGGCGGCCTCCAGCGCCACCGTGGCCGGGGTGCCCTTGCCGCCGCCGTTCTTCTTCGCCATCGCGCGCTCCCGGTCGTGTGGTGTCAGTTCCGGCTGAACGGCTGGCGGGTCAGCTCCACCGCCGGGACCGAGGGCAGCCAGTTCAGCAGCGCCGTTTCCCGGCGCAGCAGCTCCAGTTCGGCGGCGAGCCGGGTCGCGTTGTCCGGGCAGGCCAGCAGCTGCTGCTTGACCGGCACCTCCAGCACCGAGGCCGCGGCCACCAGGTAGGAGAGCACCTGGGGGTCGTCCGGCAGTTCCTGCTCACCGGAGAGGCTGGTCTGCCGGGCCCCGGCCAGCCGCTTCTGGTAGGCCCGGAAGGCCCGTTCCACCCCGGCGGCCAGCGCGCCGGCCCCGCTGCCCGGTCGCTCCGCGAGCGGCTCGCAGCTGCCGACCAGGTAGGGCCCGCCGGTCTCCAGGGCGGTCAGCTCGAACCGGGTGGTGCCGGTGATCAGCAGCTCGTAGCGGCCGTCCGGCTGCGGGGTGACCGAGGCGATGTCGGCCACGCAGCCGACCTGGTGCAGTGCCTGCAGCGGGTCCCCGTCGGGGATGCCGAGCCCGTCCAGCGGACCGGCCGGTTTGTCACTCTCGGTGACCGGAGCCACCTCGCGCCCGTCCTTGATCGCCACCACCCCGAACCGCCGCGGCGCCTCCTCGGGCTCGGCCAGCAGGTCCGCCACCAGGCGGCGGTACCGCTCCTCGAAGACATGCAGCGGCAGCACCAGCCCCGGGTAGAGCACGGCGTTGAGCGGGAAGATCGGCAGCCGTTCTGTCACGGCGCACAGCGTAGCCGCCCGCGCCGGGCGGCGGTCGGGGGCATGGGGGCCGGGGGTGGTCGTGTCCGTGTCAGGATCGCCCCATGACCACGCAGCCAGCGGTGACCCTGCACCGGATCGAGCCCGCCGACTGGACCGCTGTCCACTCCTGGGCCGCCCGGCCCGAGGTCTGCCGCCACCAGCCCTGGGGGCCCAACACCGAGGAGCAGAGCCGGCAGTTCGTCGAGCAGGCGGTGGCAGCCTGGGCGGCCGACCCGCAGGAGCGGTACGCCTTCCTGGCCCGGCTCGGGCCGGTGCCGGTGGGCATGGGCGAGCTCCTGGTCCGCAGTCGCCGGGCCCGGCAGGGCGAGATCGCCTACCTGGTGCACCCGGACCACTGGGGAGCCGGGATCGCCACCGCGATCGGCCGGCTGCTGCTCGCCCACGGCTTCGACCGGCTCGGCCTGCACCGCGTCTTCGGCACCTGCGACCCGCGCAACGTCGGCTCCGCGCGGGTGCTGCGCAAGCTCGGCCTGGTCCACGAGGGCCGGTTGCGCGACGCGGACCTGTTGCGCGACGGGTGGCGGGACACGGAGGTGTTCGGGATCTTGGAGGAGGAGTGGCGCCGGGGGCGGTGCGGGGGCCGGCCGCAGGGGCGTGCGGGAATGTCGGAGGCTCGTGGAACAGTGGAGTCGCGACGGGAGTAAAGAACTTATGGAGCCTGTTACAACCCTCTGGCAGTATGGGTTGGGTCGAGGCCGGCTTGAGCCGCCCGCCAGGCGGATTCCTGGGCTTCTGGACTCTTGAGGACGTCGCACAGCTGCCTGGCTCAGCACAGCTGCTGAGCCGATCTCCTTCGTACGGGGGTGACGGACCGTGGTCCATGCAACGTCAGATGCGGCCAAGCGGCACAGACTTCAGGAGCTGAGCCAGTTCCTGCGGAGCAGACGGGCTCGGCTGTCCCCGGAGGTGTTGGGGATCGACCCCTCGCGCCGGCGCCGCACGCCCGGCCTGCGGCGGGAGGAGGTCGCCGTGCTCGCCGGGGTGGGGACGTCCTGGTACACCTGGCTGGAACAGGGCCGGGACATCAACGTCTCGCCGGAGGTGGTGCACGCGATCTGCCGTGCGTTACGCCTGAGTTCGGCCGAGTCGGCGTACCTGTTCAGGCTCGCCGGCGTCAGCCCCTCGGACCAGCCGCAGCAGGAGCCCGGGGCGGAGGCGCGCAGTCACCTCGACGAGATCGTGAACCAGTGGTTCCCGCAGCCGGCGCTTGCGGTGGACCCGTTCTTCAACATCCTGGCCGCCAACGCGGCGGTGCCGGAGGTGCTCGGCTTCCCGCTGGGGGCGAACGTGCTGATCACCTTCTTCACGGACTCCTCCTGCTGGGAACGGTACGAGAGCCCCGAGCACCTGGCCGAGGTGACGGTCTCGCACTTCCGCGCCGAGATGGCCTCGTACTTCGGCGACCCGCGGCTGGACCAACTGACCGGCCGGCTCTGCGACCTGAGCCCGGAGTTCAGGAAGCTCTGGGAGAGCCACGACGTGCTGGAGGTGGACCAGCACCGGGCCAAGGTGGTGCGGCACGAGCAGGCCGGCGCGTTCACCTTCCACGTGCACACCTGGAACCTCGCCGCCAACGACAGCGTCAAGCTGATCCTGCACACGCCGACGGACGAGGAGACCCGCGACCGCCTCGCCGGGCTGTTCCCCGGTTGACGCCGCGTCGGCCGCCGGTCGAGGGACCGGCGGCCGAGGGTGCCGGGGCGGCTGCCCGACGGCGCGAACTGCTGGGCGAACCGTTGGGCGAACTACTGCGCGAAGGCCAGCGCGGCGCCGTGGCTGTTCTCGAACATGTGGTAGCGCTCGATCAGGCCGTCGTTGACGGTGATCCGCAGCGCGAAGACGCTGCTGAAGAGCTTCCCGGTGCGGTGCACCTCGTGCGCGAAGGAGCCGAGCACGACGGCGTCGGCGCCGTCCACCAGGATCCGCTCCACGGCGAACTCCTTGGTGGTCACGTCCTCCAGGGCGCTGCGCAGGAACGCGTCCACCTCGGCGGGGGTGGTGCGGTGGCCGGTCCACGGGACCGTCTCCGCGCCGGCCACCAGGAAGTCCACGGTCGGGGCGAACAGCGCCAGCATGCCGGGCCGGTCGCCGGCGCCGAACCGGCCGAAGAACTCCTGAACGGTCTCGGCGGTGCCCGGCTTGGCGGTCGTCGTCATCGTGGGTGCCTTTCTCGGATGTGGGCTCGGGTGTGGATGGTGGAGGTGGGGAGGCCTCAGGCCGGCAGCGCGGCGGCGTCCGCGGCGGGCAGCAGGGCGGCGCGCAACTGCGCCGCCACCCGGGTCAGTTCCGGGCTGCCGTCCTGCTCGGCAAGGTAGTGGTCCGGCCGGACCAGCACCGCGCCGTGGGCCCGCGGGCGCCAGCCGAGCGCGATGCCGCCACCGACGGCGGGCGGCTCGGCCGGCACGCCCTCGACCAGCAGGCCGTCACCGGTGACGGTGAAGACCGTCACCAAGTCGCCGTACTGACGGTGTAGTTCGTCCAGCGCCGCGCGGGTCGGCGCCGGGACGGCGCTCTCGCCGTCCGGCAGGGTGAGCAGGATCGTGTACCGGTCCGGCAGCGCGTCGCGCAGCAGCACGGCCTGCCGGTCCGCCCCGGCCAGCACCGTGAGGTTGGGCAGCAGGTAGCCGTTGCGGAACTCGTCCGGCCCCAGCGGCAGCAGGTCGGCGAACGGCAGCGGGTTCGACCGGGCGGCATCGACGGGCTCCGCGGCGACCGCGATGCCGGTGGGGTAGCCGTTGGTGAGGCCGGCCAGCCACGGCGTGTACAGCCGGTCGAACAGGCCCAGCCGCTCGGCGAGTCCGGCGGCCACGTCCCGCAGCGCCACCTGCCAGGGCTCCTTGAGCAGCCAGGCCTTGGTCTGCACCTCGGCCTGCTTGACCACGGCGGCCGCCACCGCCTTGCGCTCCGCGTCGTAGCTGTCGAAGAGCTCGACGGGGGCCTGCCCGCGCAGCACCAGGTCCAGCTTCCAGGCCAGGTTGTGCGCGTCGGTGACGCCCGTGTTCAGGCCCTGCCCGCCGGCCGGGCTGTGGATGTGCGCGGCGTCGCCGGCCAGGAACACCCGGCCGACCCGGAACCGGTCGGTGTGCCGGGCGTGGATCTTGAAGGTGGTCTTCCAGTCCACGTCGTGCAGCCGCAGGCCGCCGGGGCCGCGGTTGTCGACGTAACTCTGCAGCACCTCCTCGGTGAGGCCCTCCGGGCGCAGCTCCGGCGGCGCGGCGGTGAAGACCCGGAACCGGCCGTTGTACAGCGGGACCATCACCAGGATGCCCCGGTCGGACTGGAAGTAGTGGACCGCGTCGCGCTGCAGGTCGCCCTCGACGGAGGTGTCCGCGAGGATGAACAGGTTGGGGTAGGTGGCGCCCTCGAACTCCAGGCCGATCTGCTTGCGGACCGTGCTGGCCGCGCCGTCCGCGCCGATCGCGTAGGCGAACTCCGCCTGCTCCGGCTCCCCGGTGGCGGTGCCCAGCGTGGCGGTGACGCCGTCCGCGTCCTGGGCCAGTTCGAGCAGCGCGGTGTCCCACTCGACAGCGCCGCCGGCCTCCTCCAGCGCGAGCCGCAGCATGTTCTCCACGTGCGGCTGGGTGATCACCGCGGGCTGGGTGGCCCGGTCGAACCCGAGGCGGCAGATCTGCCGGGCGTCGGAGTAGTAGCGGAAGGCGTCGACGGGCAGGCCGTACTTCTCGATCTGCGGGCCGCAGCCGAGGCGGCGCAGCACCTCCAGGGTGCGCGGCCACACCATCAGGGCCTTGGTCAGCGGGCTGGGTTCGTGCGCCTGGTCGATGATCCGCACCGGCACGCCGCGGCGCACCAGCTCGGCCGCCGCGGTCAGGCCCACGGGCCCGGCGCCGACGACGAGGACCGGCCGAGTCTCGGTCATGGGTCTGTCTCCTTGGTCACTTGGTGGGAGGACGTGCGTGGGGACGAGCGGTGCCGGGGTCACAGCGCGGAGACCGTCTCCTCGGCGGAGCGGGTCGGGGCGGTCACCGGGTTGCCGCGGCGCTCGCGGAGCAGCCAGACGATCGCCGGCGCGCCGAGCAGGCAGACCGCGGCGAGCACCCACAGCACGGTGTGGAAGGCCGAGGTGTAGGAGTCGGAGACGAACGTCACGAACGCGTCGTGGTCGGCGCCGGCCACCGACTGGGCGGCCGAGGAGAGTTCGCCCTGCACCGCCTTGTTCGCCAGGGTGCCGACGTCGTGCGTGTACGGGCTGCGGTACCGGTCGATCCCGGCGGCCAGCCGGCTCTGGGTCAGGCTCACCAGCACCGCGCTCATGCCGGCGATGGCGACCGTCTCACCGGTCAGTCGCAGCGTGTTGAACATGCCCGCGGCCATGCCGGCGCGGTTGGCGTCCACGGTGCCGACGGCCGCGCCGTCCAGCAGGCCGAAGGAGATGCCCACCCCGGTGCCGATCACCAGCAGCGGCCCGACCAGGCCGCCGGTGGAGGAGCTGCGGTCGATGGTGGTCAGCCAGGCCGCGCCGAGCCCGACCAGCAGCAGGCTCCCGCCGAGCAGCACCCGGGTGGGGACGCTGCGCGACAGCGCGCCCGCCGCCATCGGGAGCAGCAGCACGGGACCGCTCAGCAGCAGCATGGTCAGACCGGCCTGCCGGGAGCTCATCCCGTTGATGCCGATGAAGTAGGAGGGGAGCAGCACCAGCAGGCAGACGAACCCGAAGGCCAGCAGCACCGGCATCAGCGAGACCGCGACGAACTGCGGGCGCCGGAACAGCGACAGTTCGAACATGGGGCGCTGCTGCCGCTGCTCGGCCACCACGAAGCCGGCCAGCAGCACCGCGGCCAGTACCAGCAGCACGATCACCAGCGGGCTGCCCCAGCCCAGTTGCGGCCCCTCGACCAGGGCCAGGGTGCCGGCGAACAGGCTGCCGCTGAAGGTCAGCGCCCCGGACCAGTCGAGGCCGGCGCCGTTCGGGTCGCGCGACTCGCGCAGGAACGGCAGGGCGAACAGGACCAGGCCGCTCACCACGGCGTGGCAGACGAAGACCGCGCGCCAGCCGCCGGCCTGCACCAGCAGCCCGGCCGCGGACGGGCCGAGGGCGAGGCCGAGCCCGAACGACGAGCCGAGGAAGCCGAAGGCGCGCATCCGGGCGGGGCCGTCGAAGGTCTGCGCGAGCAGGGCGGAGGCCGCGGTGAGGACCATCGCGGCGCCCACGCCGGCGAGCGCCCGCAGCACGTCGAGCAGCACGATGTCGGAGACCACGGCCGCGCCGAGGGTGCAGAGCGTGAAGACGCCCAGGCCCAGGCCGAACATCCGCCGCCGCCCGAGCAGGTCGGCGATCGAGCCGGCCGCCAGCATCACGCTGGCGAAGGTGAGGTTGTAGGCGTTGACCACCCACTGGACGCTCACCAGGCTGGCGCCCAGGTGGCTGCCGATCGACGGCAGGGCCACCGAGGTGCCGGTGAGCGAGGCGGGCAGCAGGCCGCAGGCGACGCAGACCGCGATCAGGGTGATGGTGGGATGGACGCGCGGCTGCGCGCTCCCGGAGGGTGCCGTCGACACGGAAGTGCCTTTCGTCAGCGAGTCAACAGGGAGAGGGTCAACGGGAGGAGCGGGGGAGGGCCGCCATGGACGGGGCCCGGCGGGATGGGCTCATCGGGACGACGGGCCGGTGGCCGCGGCGCGTCGGCGCCGGCCGGCCGACTCGGCGGTCCACAGCAGCAGGGCCAGCAGGGCCAGGCCCGCGCCGGCGGTGCAGACCCCGCCCCAGCCCGCGGCGGCGTAGAGCACGCCGGAGAGCGCCGAGCCGGCCACGCCGCCCAGGAAGTACGTGGCCATGTACGCCATGGTGATCCGGCTGCGGGCCTCCGGTCGGAGCTGGAAGAGCACCCCGAGGTTGGTCACCTGGTTGCCCTGGACGCCGAAGTCCAGCAGCAGCACGCCCAGCACCAGCGGGACCGGCCAGCGTCCGCCGTCCAGGGCCAGCAGGCCCCAGGAGAGCAGCACCGCACCGAGCAGCACGGTGGTGGCCAGCCGGTCCCGGCCGCGGTCCACCAGCGGCCCGGTGAGCCGCGCGGCCAGCGCGCCCGCCGCCCCGAGCAGGCCGAAGGCACCGATCAGGCCCTCGCCGAAGGAGTACGGCGGCCGGGCGAGCAGGAAGGCCACCGAGGCCCAGAAGGCGCTGAAGGAGGCGAAGGTCAGGAAGCCGTAGGCGCAGCGCAGCCGCAGCAGCGGTTCCTCCCGGACCACCGCCAGCACCGAGCCCAACAGCCGCGGGTAGCGCAGGCGTTCACCGGGCGGCAGGTCCGGCAGGGACCGGTGCAGCACGCCCGCCAGCAGCAGCATCAGGACCGCCGCGGCCAGGAAGACCGCCCGCCAGCCGCCCGCCCACTGGGCGACCAGCCCGGCGCCGGTGCGGGCCAGCAGCACGCCGCCCAGCACGCCGCTCATCACCGTGCCGGTCACCCGGCCGCGCTGCTCCGGGCGGGCCAGGGTGGCCGCGAAGGAGACCAGCAGCGGTGCGACCACCGCGGTGACCGACATCAGCCCGCAGGACACCACCAGCGCGCCGATCGAGGGGGCACCCGCCGCCGCGCACTCGGTGACCGCGACCAGCAGCAGCAGGGTGACCACCAGCCGGCGGCGGTTCACCAGGTCGCCCATGGGCACCAGCAGGGCCAGGCCGATCGTGTAGCCCAGGGTGGTCGCGGTGGCCACCAGCGAGGCCGTTCCGGTGCTGCAGTGGAAGGCGTCGGCGATGACGGTGAGCAGCGGCTGGGCGTAGTAGATGTTGGCCACGCCGAGACCGCCGGCCACCGCGAACAGCACGGTCATGCCCCGGGAGAGCCCGCCACCGGCCGACATCCGGCGTCTGGCCGGCGGCCGGGCGGCGGTGGCCGTCGAGCGGGTGCTGGAAGCGGTCACGGGATGCCCTTCGTCGGTGTGGTGGTGGGAGGTCGGTCAGTCCCGGACGGCCAGCACGAGCTTGCCCGTGGTCCGGTTCGACTCGCCGGCCGCGTGCGCCTTGGCGGCGTCGGCCAGCGGGAAGACCTCGGACAGGTGGACCCGCAGCAGGTCGTGGTCGACCAGCGAGGCCAGCGCCTCCAGGCCGCGGTGGTCCGGCTCGACCAGGAACGGCGTGACCCGCACCCCGAGGGAGGCGGCCCGGGTCACCAGCTCGGGGCTGAGCTGACCGATGGTCAGGATCAGCAGGCCGCCCGGGCGCAGGGTCCGCAGCAGCTCGAAGCTGTGCTCGCCGCCGAGCACGTCGAGGACCACGTCCTGGTCGCGCACCTGCTCGTGCAGCGGGCCCGCGGTGTAGTCGACCGGGTGGTGCACCCCGTGCGCGCGCAGGAAGTCGTGCTTGGCGGCGGTCGCGGTCCCGGTCACCTCCGCGCCGAGGCCGGCGGCGATCTGGGTGGCCAGGTGGCCGACCCCGCCGGCGGCGGCGGTGACCAGCACCCGCTGCCCGGCGGCGAGTGCGGCCACCTCGACCAGGCACTGCCAGGCGGTCAGCCCGGCCAGCGGCAGCGCGGCCGCCTCGGCGAAGCTCAGCGACGCCGGCTTGCGGGCGAACTGGCGGGCCGGCGCGGTGACGTACTCGGCGTAGCCGCCGCCCTGGCGGGGGAACCAGATCAACCCGAAGACCTCGTCGCCGGGCTGGAACCGGGTCACCCGGGGGCCGGCGGCCACCACGCCCGCCACGTCCCAGCCCTGGACGAAGGGCGGTGCGCCGAGCGCCCCGGGCGGGAACACCCCGGCGCGGATCTTCCAGTCGACCGGGTTGACGCCCGCCGCGTGCACCTCCACCAGCACCTCGGTGGGCACCGGGACCGGGCGCGGGACCTCGGTGGGCTGCAGCACCTCGGGGCCGCCGACGGCGACCGTCCGGATCGCCTTCATGGTCTCTGCCACGTGCTCTCTCACTCTCGTTCTGGTGTCGGTCGCCCGGGTTCCGGGGTCGATCGGTCGAGTCGGGCCCAGCCGCGGGCGGCGGCCGTGCGGTGCAGGTCCGGGTCCGGCCCGACCACCACCGGGTGCCCGACCGCTTCGAGCATCGGCAGGTCGGAGGCGTGGTCCCCGTAGGCGTGGCTGCGGGTCAGGTCGAGGTCCAGCAGGGTCGCCAACTCCTCGATGGCGTGCACCTTCCGGGCGCCGATCATCGGGTGCGCCACCGCGCCGGTGTAGCGTCCGTCGCGGATCGCCGGGCGGGTGCAGAGCACGGTGGTGGCGTCCGTCCGGCGGGCGATCGGGTCCAGGCAGGGCGGGAACGAGCCGGAGACCAGCACCACCGGCTCGCCCGCCGCCTGGTGCCGGCGGACGGCCGCCAGCACCAGGGGGTCCAGCAGCCCGCCGCCGCGTTCCTCCTCGGCCCACCACTGCTCGCCGTGCCGCGCCAGTTCGCCGACCTCGCGGCCGGCGAACTGGCGGTAGAAGGCCCGGTTGACCTCCTCGCGGGGCGTGCCGAGCGCCTTCAGCCGGCGGTTCTCCGCCATCGCGGCCTCGAAGGCCGCCGGACCGAGCCCGCGCCGCCGCAGGTCGTGGGCGAGGAAGCGGAACAGGCTGACACCGCGCAGCAGCGTGCCGTCGACGTCGAGGAAGGCTGCGGGCCGGGCCACGGTCAGCCGATCCGCTCGTCCAGGTAGCGGACCCACTCGCCGAGTTCCTGGTCGAGGCGGAGGTCCCCCTCGGGGACGTTGAGGCCGTACTCCCGCTCGATGTACAGCGAGATCTCGATCAGGGTGAGCGAGTCCAGGTTGATGGTCTCGAGGGTCTGGTCGAGCTGCAGTTCGGCGGAGGTGATCTCCGCCTTGTCCGCGATGAACTCCAGCAGCCCGGGGTAGGTGGTCAGGGACATGGGTGGTTCCGCCTTTCGTCTTCCTTGGTTCGGGGGGCCGGGTCAGAGCTGTGCCGGACCGACCATCGCGGCCGCCGCCAGCTCCCACGCACTGCTCAGGCCGGGCCCGTTGCTCAGGGCCGGCCCGTTGCCCAGATCCGGCCCGTTGCTCAGATCCGGCCAGGTCAGGGCCGCTGCGCCCCAGGTGGCGCCGGCGCCGAAGGCGGTCAGCAGGATCCGGTCGCCGGGCGTGAAGAGCCCGCGGCCCGCGGCCTCGTCCAGCGCGAGCGGGATGGAGGCGGCGGAGGTGTTCCCGTAGCGGTCGAGGTTGGCCACCGCGCGCTCCCTGGGCAGCCGCAACTGGTCGGCGACGGCGTGCAGGATGCGGATGTTGGCCTGGTGGGCGACCAGCCAGTCGACCTCCGCGAGCTGCCAGCCGACCTGCTCCAGCACCGTGCGCGAGGACTCCTCCATCCGCCGCACCGCGTGCTTGAACACCTCGCGGCCCCGCATGGTGAAGTAGTGGTCCTCCGGCGCCGCGACGTTCCCGTGCGAGCGCTGCCGTGATCCGCCCGCCGGAACCATGATCAGATCGGCGAGCAGGCCGTCGCTGCCCAGGTTCAGGCCCAGTAGCGCCCCCGGCTCCTCTGGGTCGCCGGCGCGCAGCACCACGGCCCCGGCGCCGTCGCCGAAGAGCGGCGCGGTGTTGCGGTCGGTCGGATCGATGATCGTGGTGAAGGCCTCGGCCCCGACCACCAGCACCTGCTCGGCGACCCCGCTCGCGATCAGGCCGGAGCCGGTCGCCAGGGCGTAGAGGAAGCCCGAGCAGACCGCGCCCACGTCGAACGCGGGGATCTCGCCGAGGCCGAGGCCGGCGGCCACGATCGGCCCGGTGGCCGGGCACTGGTAGTCCGGGGTCGCGGTGGCGACCACCACCGCGCCGACCCGGTGCAGACCGGCGGAGCGCAGCGCCCGGCGGCCGGCGGCCACCGCCAGGTCGCTGGTGGCCGTGCCCGGCTCCACCATCCGGCGCTCGGCGATCCCGGTCCGGCTACGGATCCAGTCGTCCGAGGTGTCCATCCGCCCGGCGAGCTGCTCGTTGGTGACGACCCGGGCCGGTACCGCGGAGCCGGTCCCGGCCAGGACTGCGACACGTGTCATGACATTCCCCGTTCTGACGGTGACCGGCCGCGGGCCGGGTCAGCGGACGATCACCGAGGCGCGGTCGCTCTCGATGGTCATGTCGATGGCGTCGTACTCCTGCTGGGCCAGCGCGATCGCCTTCTCGACGGTGGTGACCGGCGTCAGGCCGAAGAGCTCCACGATCCGCTCGAGGCGGGCCGGCACCGTCCCGCCGACCACGTGCACCGGGATGCCGAGCTCCTCGGCCACCTCGACCAGGCGCTCGTCCGCCATCGAGCGGAAGCGCTCGTTGACCGGGCGGTGGCCGTCGGCGGCCAGCGCCAGCTCGTTCGGCAGGTGCACGAAGGCGTCGTAGGTGCTGCGCACGTGCTGCTTGTAGGCCACCCCGAGCTGCTCCATCACCTGCTCGAAGACCCGGATCTCGGCGGTGCGCTCGACGCTCTCCAGGTCGCCGAGGTGGACCGAGTCGTTGGGGTTGATCCCGACGACGACCCGCACCGAACCGTAGATCCACTCCTGCAGCGAGGTGCCGTCGGAGACGAAGGTCTGGCCGGCCCGGCTCTCGTGCAGCACCCGGTCGACGTGCCTTCTCACGATCAGCTGGACCAGTTCGGCCGCGTTGCACTGCTCCAGGGTCTTGCCGGGAATCGCCTCGGGCAGCAGTTCCCGCATGGTCTTGGCCCGGGTCCGCGGAATTCCCGCGTACTGCGCGAGGGCGTACGTGGTGATGGTCTTTCCCGATGAATAGGTGCCGGAAATGGCGAGTCGCATGAACGCCTCCAGAGCGGTGCCCGGGAATTCCGGGCAGGCGATGCCCGGAAAGCCGGGCGGAAGGTGCCCGGTCGGCCGGGCGAAGTGAAAGTGGGAAGGATGGTTCCGAACGGGTCAGGGCAGTCGGTGGGTGACGCTGCAGCGCACCGTCGTGCCGCCGACCTCGCCGACGATGTCGGCGGTGCGCCAGACCCCGTCCGCGCGCTCCAGCAGCGTGCGCTCCTCCAGCCGGACGCCGATCGGCAGGTCGGCGGGGAGCGGCTCGGCCGCGCCGGGGGCGGTCAGCACGGTGCTGCGCATCCACAGGGTGTTGCTCTGCCCGCGGCGCAGGCCGTCCAGTTCGTAGAGCAGGATCTGCCCGAGCTGGAGGGTGGTCACGAAGGCCTCGGTCAGTCCGAGGAACGGCTGGTGGTCGCCCTCGATCCCGTGGTCCGCGACCGGGGTGCCGGCCGGGTCGGCGCAGTGCACGGTGCCCTCGGCCCGGCTGCCCACCGGGTCGACCTCGATGTCCCGCACGGTCTGCTGCCGGTGCACGAAGCCGGTCCCGTAGTAGCGGGTGGCGGCCGGGCCGAGCAGCTCGTCCGGGCCGGCGAAGTGGACCGCGCCGGCGGCGGGGCGGGCGGGCGCCGCCGGGTGCTCGATCTCGCAACGCACCCGCATGGCGCCGATGGTGGTCTCGACCCGGGAGCGCCGCCCGTCGTCCTCGGTGCCCAGCACCGAGGCCCGGATCGGCAGGTCCGCCAGGTCCTCCAGCGGTGCGCCGGCGGCCTTGATCCGCACCTGGCGCACCCGCATCGCCCGGCGCTGGTGCGGCGTCAGGTCGAGGGTGTGGGTGAGCAGCAGCTCGGCGGCCTGCACCGCGACGATCAGGGCGTCGACCGTGCTCAGGTGCGGCCGCAGGTCGATGCCGGCCTTCTTGCGCGACCAGTCCGTGGGGTAGACCACGTCCAGCCGGGTGTGCAGTGTGGTGGAACCGTCGGCGGTGGGCTCCACCGCGACCTTCTGGTAGTCGTACCGGACCCGCCGGTAGCCGGCGCCGAAGAAGCGTCCGGCGGCGTCCCCGAGGTAGTCGTCGACGGAGGACAGTCTGCTGGTGTGCGTCGAATTCATGGGTCCCCCAACCCTGTTCGTCGCGGTGCGACGGCGGGCCCTCCGGTGTTTCGGCAGGGCGCCCGCAGGTGAGAATCGGTCCGGGCGTTTCTGGTGGCGGCCCTTGACTGTTTCTCAAGTGGTCCGCGACTCGCTCTCCGGCTCGTTCCGAACGTAGCACGAGCGATTCGCCCGCTGCCTGCGTCTGTCGATGCTGTTACTGCCAGTACCAGCCTCAGCGGCACCACGTCCGAGCCCTTGAGAACGCCTCGCAGCCGGGTAGTGTCATGGCGTCCGAAGGGATGCGGGGAACGGCCGGACGTCGTTCCGATCCCCTTTCCCGAGTCCTTTCGATGCGTTCCGCGGAGCGGCGATGAGTGTGGTCGGCCGGCTCGGTCCGGTCCCGGTGACTCCGGCCTACGAGCACGAGCAGCTGGTGGCGAAGCTGGGGATCGAGATCGTGCGCTGCGAGCCGGGGTTGGTGGTCGGCACCATGCCGGTGGGCGGCAACCGCCAGCCGGCGGGCATCCTGCACGGCGGCGCCAACGCCGTGCTGGCCGAGACCCTCGGCTCGCTGGCGGCCATGCTCCACGCGGGTCCGGGTCGGACCGTGGTGGGGCTGGACCTCTCGTGCACGCACCACCGTTGGGTGGCGGCCGGCACGGTGACCGGGGTCTGCCGGCCGCTGCACGAAGGCGGCGGCAACGCCAGCTACGAGATCGTGATCAGCGACGCCGCCGGCCGTCGCACCTGCACGGCCCGGCTCACCTGCGCGATCGGCCGACCGCCCGCCCGCCGTCCCGGGCCCGTTCTTCCGTCAGACAAGTCCCAAGAACAGCCGAGTACTTGAGAGAGGTACCGACGATGTGCCACCCCACCGACAGCAGGCCGCCGGGCGTCGAGAACCCCGGTGAGGTCGAGCAGCACGGCCCCATCGAGCTCACCTCGGCGGACGGCACGGTGTTCAACGCCTACCGGGCGCTGCCGGCCCAGCCGAACGGCCGCAGCGTGGTGATCCTGCCGGACGTCCGCGGCGTCCACCCGTACTACCAGGACCTGGCCCAGCGGTTCGCCGAGGCCGGCTACGCGGCGGTCGCCGTCGACTACTACGGGCGCACCGCCGGGCTCGGCGACCGGGGCGACGACTTCCCGTGGGCCGACCACTTCCCGAAGATCGACGCCGCCCAGGTGGCCCAGGACGTGCAGGCGGCCGCCGCCCACCTGGCCGAGGTCGCGCCCGGCCCGGTCTTCACCGTCGGCTTCTGCTTCGGCGGCAGCCAGTCCTGGCGGCTGTCCGCCGCGGACCTGGGGCTGGCCGGCGTGATCGGCTTCTACGGTGCGCCCGGGCTGGTCCAGGATGTTATTGGTGACATGTCCGCGCCACTCCTGCTGCTGATCGCGGGTGCGGACGTCGCCACCCCGCAGGAGGACTTCGCCGCCTTCGCCGGTCAGCTGACCGACGCCGGCAGGACCTTCGAGATGCAGGTCTACGAGGGGGCCCCGCACTCCTTCTTCGACCGCGGCTTCGGCGAGTGGCAGGAGGCCTGCTCCGATGCCTGGCGCCGGATCCAGGCCTTCACCGAGCTGCACGGCGCAGCCTGACCGACCGACCGCCCGTCCGCAGCCCGCACCGATCCGAAAGGCCCCGTGATGACCGAGCACCCGAGCGAGCGGTTCGCCCGCGGGGTGGCCAACCTCGCCGCCCTCGGCGACAGCGGCGAGGCGATCTTCAGTTCGCTGGCCGAGGTCGCGCCCGACCTGAGCCGCTACGTGGCGGAGTTCGCCTTCGGCGACCTGTACTCGCGGCCCGGACTCGACCTGAAGCAGCGCCAACTGCTCACGATCGCCTCGCTGAACGCACTGGGCGACTGCGAACCCCAGCTCACCTTCCACATGAACCTGGCGCTCAACGTGGGAGCGACGGCCGAGGAGATCGTCGAGACCATCCTGCACTGCCTGGCGTTCGTCGGCTTCCCGCGGACCTACAACAGCATGCGGATCGCCAAGAAGGTCCTCGGCGAGCGGGGTCTGCTCCCGGTGACGGGCGCGGCCGCCGGGAACGCGGGCGCCACGTCCGCGTAACCCGGCCCCTCCCTCCGGACGCGGGTGCGCGCTTCCGCTGCTGGCGCCCCGCGTCCGGGTTTCCCCCGCCCCCAATCCCCAGGTGGTGAGCTGGAACATGAACCATTCCGAGGTGCGGTTCTCCTCCATCGACGACTTCCTCGGCACACCCGAGCGGCGGTTCTTCGGCAACGGCCTCAACGAGGTCCGGCACGCCCTCAGCGCCGTCTCGGTGGTCGACCGGGACGGCGGGCGACGGGGGGTCGACGCGTCCGCCACCCTGCGGCACCCCGGCGACTGGAGCCACCGGACCTCGGGCATGCCGTTCGCCCCGTACGTCGACTGCATCGACGCCCTCGCCCTCTCCGTCCAGCTGTGCGAGGTCCACCTGCTGCACGCCCAGGGCCTCGGGCCCGACCAGCGCCGCCGCAGCTGGCTGCGGCGCTACGAGTTCTGGGCCGCCCCGCACCACGCGGCCCCGCACGACGAGTTCCCGGTCCAGGCGACCCTGGTGGAGACCAGGCCCGCACCGGACCGTCCCGGCGAGCTCTGCTCCACCTTCGAGCAGCAGCTCGGCCCGGCCCGGACCCGGTGCGTGGTGCAACACCCGCCGGGCACCGGAGTCGGCACCCCCGCCGCCGCGTTCGCCACCGCCGACCAGGCGCTCGGCCCGGCCGCCGAGCGGTTCCACGCCCACGGCTACCGGCACCGCCGCCGGCGCCTGACCGAGGTGCTGGTCCACCTGGCGGAACGCCGGATCGAGAGCCGGGTCGAGATCACCCCCGACCGGCACCCCGAGCCGCCCCACCTCGACCTCGGCAGCGCCTACGCCCCCGCCTTCTCGCTGCTCGACTGCCTGGCCGTCCAGGCGCAGCTGGGCCAGGCCCTGCTCTACCAGATGGACGGCGCCACCGGTGTGGACGGCGGCCGCCTGCGCATCCCCCGGGTCACGGTCACCGCCCAGCCCCCGGACCGCCGGCCGCTGGCGGGCCCCTTCGACGCCGTGGCGAGCGTGGACCGCAGTCGCCTGCTGACCTGGGAGGGCGAGACCTGGCGCACCATCAAGCTCACCGGCAGTTGCCGGGGCATCACCACCTCCGCCTGGCTCGCGCACGCCCTGCCGGCCGCGGTCTTCCTGCAGGAGACGGCCAGCCAGGCGGCGGCGCTGCCGGTCTGACAGCTGCCGGTCTGACAGCTGCCGATCTGACAGCTGCCGATCTGAGCGCGGTGCGGGCCCGGGACCCGCCCGGGCCGGTGACCGGCTCAGCCCCGCTGCAGGATCCGGGTGGCCCCGGTCACCGCGGTGGTGGCCAGGGCCCAGCCGGTGAGCACCAGGGCGGCGCTCAGGGATTGGCTGAAACCGGCCGGGGCCCAGCCGTCCTGGCCGAGGTTGACGATCGGCAGGACCAGGCTCAGCGAGTAGAGGGCCGGGTTCCAGTGCGGGTGCTCGTCGGGCTTGACCGGCGCCGGCTGGTGGCCGGCGAACCAGAGGGCGCCGACCGCCCAGGCGGCCAACAGCCACAGGGCGGCGCGGCGCGGCCGGTAGCCGTAGCCGACGGTGACGTCCTGGAAGGCGCACCAGAGGCGGCCGGGCAGCGGGAGGGTGGCGCTGCGGCGCTGCTGCTTGGCGTACTGGACCTCGCGGGCGTCCTCGTCGAGGCCGTCCCGGCGCAGCGCGGCGGCCAGCTGCTCGTACGGCTCGGGGTGGTAGCTGTCCAGACCGCGGGAGAGCCAGGCGATCCGCTGCTCGACGGTGAAGCGGCTGCCCTCGGGCGGGCGCAGGTAGTCGTAGGCGAAGCCGGTCAGCCGCACCCGGTGGTTGGTCGGCCAGGCCTGCGGCACGTCGACCAGGTTGCCGACCCGGGCCCGGGAGAGCGCGACGGTGCCGGTCGGCGGGGTCGGGCAGGTGAAGCGCAGCTCGGGGGTGTGGATCCGGCGCAGCGAGAGCTCCTGGCCGGTGCCGAGGTGGAACTCGGCGGAGGCGATCAGGCAGGCGGCCTCGAACCGGGCGTCCTCCAGCCGGACCCCGCCGAAGGCGCGGAACGGCAGCACGACGCCGCCGGCCGGGGCGGCCTCGTTGAAGCCCCGGCCGTAGCGGCTGCCCGGGTCGGTCCGCAGGGTGGCGGGGGCCTCGCCGAACGGGACGGGGGAGGTGGCGCTCTGGTCGAGGTCGGGGTACCCGTCCGGCAGCGGTGCGGAGGCCGGCCCCGCGGCCGGGCGGGCGAACGGGCCCGGGTCGCCGTGCGGCAGGCTGTAGACCACGCCCTCCAGCGAGGGCGGGGAGACGGCCCGGCGCGGCGCGGGCACCGGCGCGGCGGCCCAGCCGGTCAGGTAGAAGGTGCTGCCGACGTTCACCCGGGCCGCGTTGAGGCAGTTCTGCTGCCCGGGCCGGGCGCGCAGCTCGGCGCCGCGCAGCGCCAGCCGGCCGCCGACCTTGGCGGTGCGCAGGCTGAGGTCGCCGTAGGTGGTCAGCCGGTCGGCCTCGAAGTCCTGGTGGACGGTGAGGCCGTCGGCGGAGAACGCGTGCTTGTACTGGTCGCAGCCGGCCACCAGGTAGTTCACGATCAGGTCGGTGCCGATCTGGGCGTCGGTCAGCCGGACCCCGAACGGGATCGAGCAGCGGGCCAGCACCAGGTCGCCGGAGGTGGTCAGCCGGGAGGCGTCCAGCCGGGGCAGCCAGCACCCGTCGAACCGCACGGTGCCGGCCTGCGCCTCGGAGAGCAGCACCCCGCTCTCGAACTGGCAGGCGCGCAGCTCGACGAAGTCGGTGATCCGGCCGCCGGCCAGGTCGAGCCGGCCGGTGACCCGCGCACCGGTCAGCTTGAGACCGCGCACCGTGCCGGGGATCGCGGGCGGTCCGTCGAGCAGTAACAGCGCGAGCACCTCGGCCCGCACGGTGCGGTCCGGGCCCCAGGCCAGCGGAGTGAACGGGTCGTCCGCCGCCGGGTCCCCGGTCGACAGGTCGCACACCGCGCCGCGCCGGAACGCCGCCCAGAGCCGCTGCTCCACCGCGCTCCACTGCTCCGGCGCCCGTTCCGCCAACCGTCCCATCAGGCCTGCCCCCCGAACCCCGAACACCCGTGCCCGAACATCTCAGCGTTCGTATCACGGACTGAAATGCGAAGCCACCTATTCCGGACACTCCTTACACTTGCACCTGTGATCTCTCGAATCGACCTGCGCGGCTCCATCTCGGACCCGCGCGACCTGCTGCCCCGTGCCGAGTTCGACGTGGAAGCCGCCCTGGAGAAGGTGCGGCCGATCTGCGAGGACGTGCGCCATCGTGGCGTGGCGGCGCTGGTCGAGGTCACCGAGCGCTTCGACGGGGTGCGCCTGACCAGCACCCGGGTCCCCGAGGCGGAGATCACCGCCGCCCTCACGACCCTGGACCCGAAGGTGCGCGCGGCCCTGGAGGAGTCGATCCGCCGCGCCCGCCTGGTCCACCACGAGCAGCGCCGCACCGACCACACCACCCAGGTGGTGCCCGGCGGCACGGTCAGCGAGCGCTGGGTGCCGGTGGACCGGGTCGGCCTCTACGTGCCGGGCGGCCTGGCGGTCTACCCGTCCTCCGTTGTGATGAACGTGGTGCCCGCCCAGGAGGCCGGGGTGCCGGGCATCGCGGTCACCTCGCCGCCGCAGAAGGAGCACGGCGGCCGGGTGCACCCGACCATCCTGGCGGCCTGCGCGCTGCTCGGGGTCACCGAGGTCTACTCGGTCGGCGGCGCCCAGGCGATCGCGATGTTCGCCTACGGCACCGAGGAGTGCGCCCCGGTCAACCTGGTCACCGGCCCCGGCAACATCTACGTGGCCGCCGCCAAGCGCCTGCTCAAGGGCCGGATCGGGATCGACGCCGAGGCCGGGCCGACCGAGATCGCCGTCCTCGCGGACGACAGCGCGGTGCCCGCCGAGGTGGCCGCCGACCTGATCAGCCAGGCCGAGCACGACCCGATGGCCGCCTCGGTGCTGGTCACCGACTCCCTGGCGCTGGCCGACGCGGTCGACGCCGAGCTGGTGAAGCAGGTGGCCGAGACCAAGCACCGCGAGCGGGTGGAGACGGCGCTGACCGGCCGGCAGTCCGGCACCGTGCTGGTCGACGACCTGGCGCAGGGCCTGGCCGTGGTCAACGCCTACGCGGCCGAGCACCTGGAGATCCAGACCCGGGACGCCGCCGCGGTGGCCGCCCGGGTGCGCAACGCCGGCGCGATCTTCGTCGGCCGGTTCGCCCCGGTCTCGCTGGGCGACTACGCGGCCGGCTCCAACCACGTGCTGCCCACCGGCGGCTGCGCCTGCCACTCCTCGGGCCTGTCGGTGCAGTCCTTCCTGCGCGGCATCCACGTGATCGACTACAACCGCGAGGCGCTGGCAGAGGTCGCCGCGCACGTGGTCAACCTGGCCAACGCCGAGGATCTGCCCGGGCACGGCGATGCCATTCGCGCCCGCTTCGACTGGACGGTACCCAACTCTTGAAGATCGACGACCTGCCGATCCGCGACGAGCTGCGCGGACAGTCGCCCTACGGCGCCCCCCAGCTGGACGTCCCGGTCCAGCTGAACACCAACGAGAACCCCTACCAGCTGCCCGAGCCGCTGGTGGCCCGGATCGCCGAGCGGGTGGCCGAGGCCGCCCGCGACCTCAACCGCTACCCCGACCGCGACGCCGTCGAGCTGCGCACCGAGCTGGCCCGGTACCTGACCCGGACCACCGGCCACCAGCTCACCACCGGCCAGGTCTGGGCGGCCAACGGGTCCAACGAGATCATCCAGCAGTTGCTGCAGACCTTCGGCGGGCCCGGCCGCAGCGCCCTGGGCTTCGCGCCGTCGTACCAGATGCACGAGCTGATCTCCCGCGGCACCGGCACCCGGTGGATCCCCGGCCCGCGCCGGGCCGACTTCACCATCGACCTGGAGAACGCCAAGGCCGCGCTCGCCGAGCACCGCCCGGACGTGCTCTTCATCTGCTCGCCGAACAACCCGACCGGCACCGCGGTCGACCGCGAGACGGTGCTCGCCCTCTACGAGGCCGCGCAGGCGGTCAAGCCGACCATGGTGCTGGTGGACGAGGCGTACGTCGAGTTCTCGCACCGCCCCTCGCTGGTCCCGCTGCTGGCCGGGCGGCCGCACCTGGTGGTCACCCGCACCATGTCCAAGGCGTTCGGCGCGGCCGGGCTGCGGCTCGGCTACCTGGCCGCCGACCCGGCCGTGGTGGACGCGGTGCAGCTGGTCCGGCTGCCCTACCACCTGTCGGCCGTCACCCAGGCGACCGCGCTGGCCTGCCTGGAGCACACCGACACGCTGCTGGGCTACGTCGAGCGGCTCAAGACCGAGCGGGACCGGCTGGTCGGGGCGCTGCGCGACCTCGGCCTGACCGTGACCGACTCGGACGCCAACTTCATCCAGTTCGGTGTCTTCGCCGACCCGCACGCCGTCTGGCAGGCCCTGCTGGACCGCGGCGTGCTGGTCCGCGACAACGGCGTCCCCGGCCACCTCCGGGTCACCGCAGGCACCCCCGCGGAGAACGACGCCTTCCTGGACGCCGTCCGCACCGTCACCAAGGAGCTGTCACCCGCATGACCCGCATCGGGCGCGTCGAGCGCACCACGAAGGAGACCACGGTCCTGGTCGAGATCAACCTCGACGGCACCGGGCAGACCGACATCTCCACGGGCGTCGGGTTCTACGACCACATGCTCGACCAGCTCGGCCGGCACGGTCTGTTCGACCTGACCGTGAAGACCGAGGGCGACCTGCACATCGACACCCACCACACGATCGAGGACACCGCCCTCGCGCTGGGTGCCGCCTTCAAGCAGGCGCTGGGCGACAAGACCGGCATCTACCGGTTCGGCAACTGCACCGTCCCGCTGGACGAGTCGCTGGCCCAGGTGACCGTCGACCTGTCCGGCCGGCCGTACCTGGTGCACACCGAGCCGGAGAACATGGCGCCGATGATCGGCAGCTACGACGTCACGATGACCCGGCACATCCTGGAGTCCTTCGTGGCCCAGGCCCAGATAGCCCTGCACGTGCACGTCCCGTACGGGCGCAACGCGCACCACATCGTCGAGTGCCAGTTCAAGGCGCTGGCCCGGGCGCTGCGCTACGCCGCCGAGTTCGACCCGCGGGCCGCCGCGGCCGGCATCCTCCCGTCGACCAAGGGTGCACTGTGAACAGCGCGACACTGCTGATCGTGGCCGGCCTCTTCCTGGGCGGCGGGGTGTACTCGTTCTGGAAGCAGAAGCTGCCCAAGGGCGTCATCGTGCTGCTGGCGATCGGCTCGGTCATGTGCCTGACCGCCGGCGCCATGCGCCTGTGACCGGCCCGGCCCCCGCCGCGGCCCAGCCCCGTTCACCCCAGCTCTGACACCAGGAGAAGCCCGATGGGCAAGAACGTCGTGGTCTTCGACTACGGATCCGGCAACCTCCGCTCCGCCCAGCGGGCGGTGGAGCGCACCGGCGCCAGCGTGACCGTCACCTCCGACTTCCAGCAGGCGCTGGACGCCGACGGCCTGCTGGTGCCGGGCGTGGGCGCCTACGAGGCCTGCATGCGCGGGCTCAAGGCGGTGCGCGGCGAGCAGATCATCGGCCGCCGGCTGGCCGGTGGCCGCCCGGTGCTCGGCATCTGCGTGGGCATGCAGATCCTCTTCGAGCGCGGAGTGGAGCACGGCGTGGAGACCGCCGGCTGCGACGAGTGGCCCGGCACGGTCGAGCCGCTGGAGGCGCCGATCATCCCGCACATGGGGTGGAACACGGTCAGCTGGCCCGAGCGCAGCCGCCTCTTCGCGGGCCTCGACCCGCAGACCCGGTTCTACTTCGTGCACTCCTACGGGGTGCGGCGCTGGGAGCTGGAGATCACCAACGAGAAGATCAACGCCCCGCTGGTCAGCTGGACCACGCACGGGCAGCCCTTCGTCGCCGCGGTGGAGAACGGTCCGCTCTGGGCCACCCAGTTCCATCCCGAGAAGTCCGGCGATGCCGGCGCCGCGCTGCTGACCAACTGGGTCGACACCCTCTAGTACCCCGCCGACCTCACTTCCTAAGGTTGAACAGAATGAGCCGCCTCGAACTGCTCCCCGCCGTCGACGTCCGCGACGGCCAGGCCGTCCGCCTGGTCAAGGGCGCCTCCGGCACCGAGACCACCTTCGGCGAGCCGCTGGCCGCCGCCCTGGCCTGGCAGAGCGCCGGCGCCGAGTGGCTGCACCTGGTCGACCTGGACGCGGCCTTCGGCACCGGCACCAACCGCGAGCTGCTGCGCGAGGTGACCGGCCGCCTCGACATCAAGGTCGAGCTCTCCGGCGGCATCCGCGACGACGAGTCGCTGGCCGCCGCGCTCGCCACCGGCTGCACCCGGGTGAACCTGGGCACCGCCGCCCTGGAGACCCCGGACTGGGTCGCCAAGGTGATCGCCGAGCACGGCGACAGGATCGCGGTCGGCCTGGACGTGGTCGGCACCACGCTGCGCGGCCGCGGCTGGACCAAGGACGGCGGCGACCTCTACGAGGTGCTGGCCCGCCTCGACGCCGAGGGCTGCGCCCGCTACGTGGTCACCGACGTCAACCGGGACGGCACCCTGACCGGCCCCAACCTGCAGCTGCTGCGCGACGTCTGCGCCCGCACCGACCGCCCGGTGGTCGCCTCCGGCGGCGTCTCCTCGCTGGACGACCTGCGGGCGATCGCCACCCTGGTGCCCGAGGGTGTCGAGGGCTCGATTGTGGGCAAGGCCCTCTACGAGCAGAAGTTCACCCTCGAAGAGGCGCTGGAGGCTGTGTCATCGTGACGGACCGTCGGATCGTGCGCGGCAGGGTGTCCGGTTTCTCCCCCTGGGAGGAGGAGTTCGGCTACGCGCGGGCGGTCGCGGCCGGCGACCACGTGCACGTGGCCGGCTGCACCGCCTGGGTCGAGGGCCGGATCGAGCGCGAGGGCGACCCCTTCACGCAGACCCTGACCTCCTTCGGCATCGGCCTCGCGGCCCTGGCCGCGTACGGTCTGACGGTGGACCACGTGGTCCGCACCCGGATGTACATCACCCACGTGCGCGACGCCGAGGAGGTCGGCCGGGCGCACAAGCAACTCTTCGACGTGGTCCGGCCGGTGGCCACCATGGTGGTGGTCGAGGGGCTGATCGACTCGCGGATGATGGTCGAGGTGGAACTCGACGCCTACCGCGCCGGACTGGCGCAGACCCTGGAAGGAACGAGCCGGTGACGCTCGCGGTACGTGTGATCCCCTGCCTGGACGTCGACGCGGGCCGGGTGGTCAAGGGCGTCAACTTCCAGAACCTGCGCGACGCCGGTGACCCGGTGGAGCTGGCCCGGGCCTACGACGCCCAGGGCGCCGACGAGTTGACCTTCCTCGACATCACCGCCTCGTCCGGCGACCGGGAGACCACCTACGACGTGGTGCGCCGCACCGCCGAGCAGGTCTTCATCCCGCTCACCGTGGGCGGCGGCATCCGCTCGGTCGAGGACGTGGACAAGCTGCTGCGGGCCGGCGCCGACAAGGTGGGCGTCAACACCGCGGCGATCGCCCGGCCGGAGCTGGTCCGGGAGATCGCCGAGCGGTTCGGCCGCCAGGTGCTGGTCCTCTCGGTGGACGCCCGCCGGGTGCAGGACGGCACGAAGACCCCTTCGGGCTTCGAGGTGACCACCCACGGCGGGCGCCGCGGCACCGGCCTGGACGCGGTCGAATGGGCCGAGCGCGCCGCCGAGTTGGGGGCCGGCGAGATCCTGCTCAACTCGATGGACGCGGACGGCACCAAGGACGGCTACGACCTGGCGATGATCCGCGCGGTGCGCGAGCGGGTGGCCGTGCCGGTGATCGCCTCCGGCGGTGCGGGCAAGCTCGCCGACTTCGCCCCGGCGGTGGCCGCCGGCGCGGACGCGGTGCTGGCGGCCTCCGTCTTCCACTTCGGCGACCTGCGGATCGGCGACGTGAAGGACGCGCTGCGCGAGGCCGGGCACCCGGTCCGCTGACGCCTTCGGCGGTGCGTCACTGCTTGAGCGGGGCGGTCAGCTTCGGGCCGCCCACCGCGTGCGAGGCGGCCAGCAGGCAGGTCGCGTCCCGGTAGCCCTGCTGGTAGTAGGCCAGCGAGGGCTCCAACTGCAGCGGGTACCAGGTCCCGCCGCCCTGCTTGGCCTCCCAGGCGAGGGCCACCGGCGTGCAGGCCTTCACCAGCGCCATGCCCAGCTGGCTCTCCTTGGTCAGCCCGTCCGGCAGGGTGGGGTTGCCGATCGCCTCGGCGTCGTGCGGGGTGGCGCAGTCCTGGCCCTGCGGCACGGTGATCACCGGGCTCAACTGCGGGTCGTCCAGGCAACTGCCCACCGGGTACCAGGGGTAGGGCAACTGCTTGCTCGGGCTCGGCGACGGGGTGGGGGAGTGGCTGGCGGCGGGCGAGGGGCTGGGCGGCGGGGCGGCGGCCGGGCGCCTGGTGGCGGGCCACAGCAGTGCCGCGGTCACCGCGCCGGCGGTGAGCAGCAGCACCACGGCGAGCGCGAGCAGCGGGCCGGAGCGGCGGGCAGGCTGGGTCATGCGCACCAGAATCCCGCAGCCCGGGCACGGGCGTGGGGCAGTTGCCACAACTGCCCGTCCACGGATCGACGACCGCCCGTCCACGGATCGACGACCGCCCGTCCACGGATCGGCGTGGTGCCTCGGCCGGGCCCCGGGCCTGCCACAATGTCGGCATGTCTTCCGTGTCACCGTCCGTTCCCGGGGAGCCCGCCGCTCCCGGCAGCACCGCCCTCGACCCGGCCGTCGCGGCCCGTCTCAAGCGCACCGAGGACGGCCTGCTGCCCGCCGTCGCCCAGCAGTACGACACCGGCGAGGTGTTGATGCTCGGCTGGATGGACGACGAGGCGCTGCACCGCACCCTGACCACCGGGCGCTGCACCTACTGGAGCCGCAGCCGGCGCGAGTACTGGGTCAAGGGGGACACCTCGGGGCACTACCAGCACGTCAAGTCGGTGGCGCTGGACTGCGACGGGGACACCCTGCTGGTCCGGGTCGACCAGGTCGGCGCGGCCTGCCACACGGGGGCCAGGACCTGCTTCGACGAAGACGTGCTGCTGGCCGGCTGAGCCCGGCCGCCGCCCCGGCCCCGGCTGCCGAGTCCGACCGCCGCCCCGCCCCAGCTCGCCGTCTCCGCCCGCCGCCTCCGCCCGCCCCGACAGATCGGTGCCCGCCCGATGGACCTCGAAGCGTTCCGCAAGCTCGCCGCCGACACCCGGGTCATCCCGGTCACCCGCCGGCTCCTGGCGGACGGCCTCACGCCGGTCGGCCTCTACCGCAGCCTGGCGGGCGAGCGGCCCGGCACCTTCCTGCTGGAATCGGCGGAGCAGGGCCGCAGTTGGTCGCGCTACTCGTTCGTCGGAGTGCGCAGCGCGGCCACCCTGACGGTCAACCCGGACGGTGCCGCCCGCTGGCTCGGCACCCCGCCGGTCGGCATCCCGCGCAGCGGCGACCCGCTGGAGGTGCTGCGCGCCACGCTGACCGGGCTGCACACCCCGCGGCACACCGACGACGGCCTGCCGCCGCTCACCGGCGGCATGGTCGGCTACCTCGGCTACGACATCGTGCGCCGGCTGGAGAAGCTGCCCGACCTCAACCCGGACGACCTCAAGCTGCCCGAGCTCACCATGCTGCTCGCCACCGACCTCGCGGTGCTCGACCACGTCGACGGCACGGTGCTGCTGATCGCCAACGCGGTCAACCACAACGACCTGGCCAGTGGCGTCGAGGCGGCCTACGCGGACGCGGTGGCCCGCCTGGACGCGATGGAGGCGGAGCTCGCCAAGCCGGTCGACCCGGGGCTGGCCGCCTTCACCCCCACCGGCGCCACCGCGAGCTCCCCGTTCGGCGGTGCGCCCTACCAGGCCGCGGTGGAGCAGGTGAAGGAGCGGATCCGGGCCGGCGAGGCGTTCCAGGTGGTCCCCTCGCAGCGGTTCGAGGCGCCCTGCCCGGCCTCCGCGCTGGACGTCTACCGGGTGCTGCGGACCAGCAACCCCAGCCCGTACATGTACCTGTTCCGCTTCCCCGGCCCGGACGGCGGCGCCGAGGGCGGCTTCGACGTGGTCGGCTCCAGCCCGGAGGCGCTGGTCAAGGTGACGGAGGGGCAGGCGATGGTGCACCCGATCGCCGGCACCCGGCACCGCGGCGCCACCCCGCAGGAGGACGCCGACCTGGCGGCCGAACTGCTCGCCGACCCCAAGGAGCGGGCCGAGCACCTGATGCTGGTCGACCTCGGCCGCAACGACCTGGGCCGGGTCTGCACCCCGGGCAGCGTCGAGGTGGTCGACTTCATGTCGATCGAGCGCTACAGCCACGTGATGCACATCGTCTCCACGGTGACCGGGCAGGTCGGCGAGGGGCGCACCGCCTTCGACGTGCTCACCGCCTGCTTCCCGGCCGGCACCCTGTCGGGCGCCCCCAAGCCGCGCGCGATGCGGATCATCGAGGAGCTCGAACCCACCCGCCGCGGCCTCTACGGCGGCTGCGTCGGCTACCTGGACTTCGCCGGCGACGCCGACACCGCGATCGCCATCCGCACCGCGGTGCTGCGCGACGGCACCGCCTACGTGCAGGCCGGCGCCGGCGTGGTCGCCGACTCCGACCCGGTCGCCGAGGACACCGAGTGCCGCAACAAGGCCGCCGCCGTGCTGCGCGCCGTCGCCACCGCGAACACCCTGCGGGCGCCGGTATCGTGAGCAGCGGTGGCACTGCAGCTCACTGGAGGAGGCGGCGGGCATGACCGCGATGAGCACGGAGAGCGCCTGGGATCTTTACAGGGGCATCGACTTCCCACGGGGTTTTCGGGTCGAGATTACGGACGGGAAGATCATCATGACTCCGCAGGGGGAGAAGCAGTGGAAGGTCATCTTCAGGGCGGCGCGCCAGATTGAGGACCAACTGGCCGGCCACGGGGAGTTCCTCTCTGACGTCCCGGTGGACTTCCCATCGAGTCTCTACGGCTATGCGCCAGATCTCGCGATCGTCACGCCTGGCGCGGAGCACAACAGCCGTGGTCGTTACGAATGGCACGACCTGGACGCCGTCCTGGAGGTCGTCTCCCCCTCCAGCGGGGACAACGACTTCGTCAAGAAGGTCAAGGTCTACGCCGAGTGCGCCATCCCGCTCTACGTGGTGATCGACCCGGCCACCGCGCTCTGCACGGTGCACAGCGCGCCGCAGTCCACCGGTGCCTACGACTCGATCGAGCAGGTTCCGTTCGGGGAGGACTTGGTTCTGCCGCTTGACGGGCGGACCATCACGATCAACACCGACGGCTTCCCCCGCGACTGAGCACCACCCGGTGTGTGATCGTGCGGGCGGCCGGGGGATAGTGGACGGATGACTGCCACACCGCCGCCCGCCCCCGCCCGATCCGCCGCCGACCGGCGCAGCCTGCTGGGGATGCTGCTGCTCACCGGCGCCGGGGCGGGGCTGGTGCTGCTGGCCGTGGGCCGGACCTGGATGTCCGGGCAGATCAAGGGGCTGGCGGTGAGCGCCTCCGGGAGCCAGGTGTCGGGGCTGCCGCAGGCGCTGGCGCTGGTCGGGCTGGCCTCGGCGGTGGCGATCTTCGCGGTGCGCGGGATCGGGCGCACGGTGGTCGGTGCGCTGGTGCTGCTGGCCGGCCTCGGCGCGGCGCTCTCGGCGGGGCTGGGGGCGAGCGGCAGCGGGGCGGTGGACAGCGAGGCGGCGCGCAAGCTCGGGCTGCTGGGCGCCACCGCGGAGCACGTCAGCCACACCGCCTGGCCCTGGGTGGCGCTGCTGGGCGGTCTGCTGCTGGCGGCGGCCGGCCTGCTCACCGTGGTGCGCGGGCGGGCCTGGCCGAGCATGGGCGCCCGCTACGAGGCCCCGGCCGGCAAGCCGGCGCCGCGCACCGCCGGTGCCGCGCCCGCGAGCAGCCCGGCCGACCTGTGGAAGGCGCTGGACCGCGGCGAGGACCCCACCGCGGTCTGAACCGGCCCGCCGCCCGAGGACCCCGCGACCGCCCGGCGAGTGCCCCGCGAGCGCGCTTCCGGCGGCGCCGCGGACCCGCACGGCCCTGCCCGGCGGCGGGCAGCGTCAACCGTGACCGTCCTCACCCGGACCCGGCTTTGGGGCGCGCAGCAGCGTCCGCAACAATGGAGGGTGACAATCCTCCGAGGCCGGCATCGACCCCCGGTAGGACCGCAGAACCAAGGAGTACCTAGATGTCGTCGCAAGCCCACGGACACACTCCCGCCGCCTGGACCGGGTCGGCCATCATCTTCCTCGGCTTCTGCGTCAGCGGTGCCGCAATGATCATGGCTTCGGTCCCGCTCTTCTGGGTCGGCGTCGCGGTCATCGTGATCGGCGGCGTGGTCGGCAAGGCGATGTCGATGGCCGGCATGGGCAAGGGCCCGAACCACGAGGTCGAGGCCGTGCTGGCCGAGCTCCGTGCCAAGGCCGCCAAGGGCGAGGTCCCGGCGCAGGCCGCGGAGGCCGCCGCCGTCGCCGCCCACTGACGGCGCACTCCCGCAGCACCCCGGTCCCGCTGCGTTCGCACCAACTCGGCGGTGCCGCCACCCGCGCGGCGGATCCGGCCACCACCCGAACGGGGGCAGAATCACCCCCGTGACCGCCCCCAGCACCCCCGCCGGCCCGACCCCGCCGGTCCTGCGCCGGCTGGCCCGCCCGCTGGCCGCCCTCGCCGCCGTCTCGCTGCCCACCCTGTACGTCTCGGCGGTCGACCCGAACCGCCCGGGCCACTACCCCACCTGCCCCTTCCTCCAGGCCACCGGCTGGTGGTGCCCCGGCTGCGGCGGGCTGCGCTGCGTGCACGCGCTCACCCGCGGCGACCTGACCGCGGCCTGCCACGACAACCTGCTGGCCGTGCTGCTCTTCGCGGTGCTCGGGGTGTACTGGCTGCGCTGGCTGGCCGCCGCCGTGACCGGTGGGCAGCCGCCGCGCCCGGCCCTCGGCCGCGGACGGGTGATCGTGTTGGTGCTGGTCCTGCTGGTCTTCACCGTGGTCCGCAACCTGCCGGGCGGCGCCGGTTTCGCCCCGCCGGCGGTCTGAGCCGCGGGCGGCGCGGCGACCCGGCGGCCGTTCCGCTCCGCGAGACGCGCGCCGTGCGGATGCGCCCCCCGCGCCCCGGTGCCGATACCATCGACAACGCCGCCAGCGGCGGATCCGACCGGATCCGCGCCGACGGCGGCACCGACCGGCTGACAGACTCGATGGGGGCCACCCGCGCATGAGCGTGCTCGACCAGATCATCGCCGGGGTCCGCGAGGACCTCGCGGAGCGGCAGGCCCGGGTCTCGCTGGACGAGCTGAAGGAGCTCGCCGCCAAGGCGCCGGACGCCAAGGACGGCGTCGCCGCGTTGCGCGGCGACGGGGTCCGGGTGATCTGCGAGGTCAAGCGGTCCAGCCCGTCGAAGGGTGCGCTGGCCGCGATCGCCGATCCGGCCGCCCTCGCCGTGGACTACGCGGCCGGCGGCGCAGCCGCGATCAGCGTGCTCACCGAGCAGCGCCGGTTCGGCGGTTCGCTGGCCGACCTGGACGCGGTCCGGGCCGCGGTGGACACGCCGCTGCTGCGCAAGGACTTCATCGTCACCGCCTACCAGCTCTGGGAGGCCCGGGCGCACGGCGCCGACCTGGCGCTGCTGATCGTGGCCGCGCTGGAGCAGTCGGCCCTGGTCTCGCTGATCGAGCGGGCCGAGTCGATCGGCCTGACCCCGCTGGTCGAGGTGCACGACGAGGAGGAGATCCGCCGTGCGGTGGACGCCGGCGCGCGGATCATCGGGGTGAACGCCCGGAACCTGAAGACCCTGGAGGTCGACCGGGACACCTTCGGCAACGTGGTGCACGCGATCCCGGACCACATCGTCAAGGTGGCGGAGTCCGGCGTCCGCGGCCCGCACGACCTGATCGCCTACGCCAACCAGGGCGCCGACGCGGTGCTGGTGGGCGAGTCGCTGGTGACCGGCAAGGATCCCAAGTCGGCCGTCGCCGACCTGGTGGCCGCCGGCGCCCACCCGGCCCTGCGGCACCCGAAGGACTGAGCGCCGCCCGATGCCCCTCGCCTCCCACCGCCCCGCCGCCCGCTCGGGCACGGCCACGCCCCCGCGCCTCGGTGGCGCGCTGGGGCGCGGTTGCCGCCCGCGCGGTTGCCGCGCGCCCGCGCGTCGGGTGCTGGGCCGGCGGGTGCGGTACGTGATCGGCTGCGAGCCGGGCCAGGTGCCCGGGCGGCGATGGCGCCGGACGGACCTCGACTGAGTCCCGTTCGTCCGTTCACCATCACACCCAGGATTTGGCATGTCTGAATTGTCAGGAAATCCGACCGGGCCGCAGGTCCCGGATGCCCGCGGCTACTTCGGTGCCTACGGCGGTCGCTTCATCCCGGAGGCGCTGATCGCCGCCGTCGAGCAGGTCGCCGAGGAGTACGAGAAGGCCAAGCACGACCCGGCCTTCGCCGCCGAGCTCGACCTGCTGCTCAAGGACTACACCGGCCGTCCGAGCCCGCTCACCGACGTCCACCGGTTCTCCGCCGAGGCCGGCGGCGCCCGGGTGCTGCTCAAGCGCGAGGACCTCAACCACACCGGCTCGCACAAGATCAACAACGTGCTCGGCCAGGCCCTGCTCACCCGCCGGATGGGCAAGACCCGGATCATCGCCGAGACCGGCGCCGGCCAGCACGGCGTGGCCACCGCCACCGCCTGCGCGCTCTTCGGCTTCGACTGCACCATCTACATGGGCGAGGTGGACACCGAGCGCCAGGCGCTCAACGTCGCCCGGATGCGGATGCTCGGCGCCGAGGTGGTGGCCGTCAAGTCCGGTAGCCGCACCCTGAAGGACGCGATCAACGAGGCCTTCCGCGACTGGGTGGCCAACGTCGACAACACCCACTACCTGTTCGGCACGGTGGCCGGCCCGCACCCCTTCCCGGCGATGGTGCGCGACTTCCACCGGGTGATCGGCGTCGAGGCCCGCCGCCAGGTGCTGGAGCGCACCGGCGAGCTGCCGGACGCCGTGGTCGCCTGCGTCGGCGGCGGCTCCAACGCGATGGGCATCTTCCACGAGTTCATCCCGGACGCCGGCGTGCGGCTGATCGGCTGCGAGGCCGCCGGCGAGGGCGCCGAGACCCCGCGGCACGCGGCCACCCTGACCAAGGGCGACCCGGGCGTGCTGCACGGCGCCCGCACCTACGTGCTGCAGGACGAGGACGGCCAGACCATCGAGAGCCACTCGATCTCGGCCGGCCTGGACTACCCCGGCGTGGGCCCCGAGCACGCCTGGCTCAAGGACACCGGGCGGGCCGAGTACCGCCCGGTCACCGACGACGCCGCGATGCAGGCGCTGCGCCTGCTCTCCCGCACCGAGGGCATCATCCCGGCCATCGAGAGCGCCCACGCGCTGGCCGGCGCCCTCGACCTGGGCCGCGAGCTGGGCCCGGACGCCACCATCCTGGTCAGCCTGTCCGGCCGCGGCGACAAGGACATGCACACCGCCGCCCAGTACTTCGGCCTCTACGACGACGCCCAGGGGGAGCAGCGATGACCGCGGAGCCCGGCACCACCAAGCTCAGCGGCATCCTGGCCGCGACCAGAGCAGCGGGCCGCGCCGCCCTGATCGGCTACCTGCCGGCCGGCTTCCCGACCGTGGACGGCGGCATCCGGGCGATCGACGCGCTGCTCGAGGGCGGCTGCGACGTGGTCGAGGTCGGCCTGCCGCACTCCGACCCGGTGCTGGACGGTGCCACCATCCAGACCGCCGACGACATCGCGCTGCGCGGCGGGGTGCGGATCAAGGACGTGCTGCGCACCGTGCAGGAGGTGGCCGGCGCCCACCCGGCGGCCGCGGTGCTGGTGATGACCTACTGGAACCCGGTCGACCGCTACGGCGTGGCCCGGTTCGCCGCCGATCTGGCCGCGGCCGGGGGAGCGGGCGTGATCCTGCCCGACCTGCCGGTGGAGGAGTCCGCCGGGTGGCGGGCGGCGGCGGCCGAGCACGGGCTGGACACCGTCTTCGTGGTCGCCCCGAGCAGCCAGGACAAGCGGCTGGCCGAGGTCACCGCGGCCGGCAGCGGCTTCGTCTACGCGGCCGCCGTGATGGGCGTGACCGGAACCCGGGCCCAGGTCGGCGAGCTGGCCGAGGACCTGGTCGCCCGCACCCGGGCCGTCACCGAGCTGCCGGTCTGCGTCGGCCTCGGGGTCTCCAACGCGGACCAGGCCGCCCAGGTGGCCGGCTTCGCCGACGGGGTGATCGTCGGCTCGGCCTTCGTGCAGCGGATCCTGGACGCGGACGGCGACGAGCCGGCCGCGCTGGCGGCGGTCCGCGAGCTGGCCGGCGAGCTGGCCGCCGGCGTGCGGCGCGGCTGACCGGCGCGCGACCTGCTTCAGCGCTCCACCCGACGGCCCGTCATCCGCTATGCGGTGGCGGGCCGTTCGGCATTTTCGCCACCGGCGTGTCGGCCCGAACGGGTGAATCCGCACGGCCTGACGTGTCATCACCGGGCCCGGACCGTTGCACCGGATGCGGCTGCGGGAATGGTTCGGGCCGTTGCCGTTCGTGTACTCACTCGACCGGATCGTGATCGACCGGAGGGAGCGCCGCCGTGGTCGGCCTGCACCGTGGGGTCCTGCTCAGGGCCGCTGCCGCCGCGCTGGTGCTGGCCGCGGCGTTCGGGGGCGAGCATGCGGTGGGCCACGCGCTGGCCAAGCGGGGGGCCGAACTGACGGCCCGGCACCACGAGATGGAGCAGGCCTCGCACGATCCGGGGCGGTCCGTCAAAAGGGACAGATGACTCATCGTCCCTCATTCGGGTGAATCGGTCAGTTGTGCAGCAATTGGAGTAAACAGCCACAATCCCCTACGGTTCATCAGGTGGCTCCGGCGGGCAGCGCGCCCCGGGCGGACGACTGCCGGACGGATGACGGAGAGGGGTGGCACGTGGTGGCCGAGAGCGAACCGGTCGCGCGGCGCCGGGCGACGGGCTCGGCCTTCGAGTGGCTGAGCACCGCGGTCCGGCTCGGGCTCGCGGTGGTCTGGGCCTGGGCGGGGCTGGCGAAGGTCTCCGACCCGGCGGTGGCCGCCCAGGCGGTGCGCGCCTACCGGATCCTGCCCGAGTCACTGGTCAAGCCGGTCGGCTACGGCCTGCCGTTCCTGGAACTGGCGCTCGCGCTGCTGCTGCTGGTGGGCCTGGGGGTGCGGGCGGTCGCGGTGATCTCCGCGCTGCTGCTGCTCACCTTCATCGCCGGCATCGCCTCCACCTGGGCGCGCGGCATCGCGATCGACTGCGGCTGCTTCGGCGGCGGTGGTGCGGTGGCCGCCTCGCAGACCGAGTACCTGCAGGAGATCCTGCGCGACATCGGCTTCCTGCTGATGGCGCTGTGGCTGGTGGTCCGGCCGCGTTCCAAGGCCTCGGTGGACGGCTGGCTCGCGCTGTAACCCCCGCCCCGCAGCCCGCCCCGGCTCGAGCGCCCGCCCCGCGTCGCAGCTTGCCCCCGCCCCGCAGCCCGCCCCCGCTTCGCATTCCGGAAGAGACGAAGAGACACAGAAGACATGAGCGAGAAGAACCGAGACGGCAAGCGCACGGCCCGCGAGCGGATGCGGGATGAGCGCGCCGCCCACGAGTCCAAGGTCGCCCGCCGCAAGAAGCTGGCGGTGATCGGCTCCGTGCTGGCGGTGCTGGCGATCGCCGCCGGGGTCGGCTTCGCCGTGCAGAACAGCCGCTCCAGCTCGGACACCCCGAAGGCCGCGCCGGCCGGCACGATCGGCAACAAGAACCTGGTGATCCCCGACGGCCCGGCCAACGCCCCCGCCACGCTCACCGTCTACGAGGACGCGCGGTGCCCGGCCTGCGGCGCCTTCGAGCACCAGTTCGGCTCCACCGTCGACCAGTTGCAGGACCAGGGCAAGCTCTACGGCAACTACCACATCGTCTCGTTCATCGACCGGCACGACGGCGGCAAGGGCTCCAAGAACGGCGCCAACGCGCTGGGCTGCGCCCAGGACGCGGGCTACTTCCGCGCCTACCACGACGTGCTCTACAAGAACCAGCCGGACGAGACGGTCGACCCCTGGAAGGACAAGTCCCAGCTGATCGCCCTGGCCAAGCAGGTCCCGGGCCTGGACTCGCCGACCTTCGAGGCCTGCGTCAACACCAACAAGTTCGGCAGCTGGGTGTCGGCCGTCGAGCAGGACTTCGACAAGTCCGGCTACACCTCCACGCCCACCATCCTGCTCAACGGCAAGCCGATCTACCCGAAGAACGGTGACGAGGAGATCAGCCCCGACAACCTGGTGAAGTGGGTCAACGAGGCCGCCGCGGGCAAGCCGCTGGGCACCACCGGCAGCGCCTCGGCCAGCCCGGCGCCCACCAGCACCGCGGTCGAGGTCGACCCCAACCAGTCCCCGGCGAGCTGACCACCCGTCAGCGCCGGTCGGCGGCACCGTCCGCCGGCACCACCCGCGGCCCCGCCGGACCACCGTCCGGCGGGGCCGACGCGGTAGCGTCTGAGGTGCCATGAACGTCGCCTACCTGCCGAGCCCGTCGCAGGGCGTGGTCCACCTCGGACCGGTCCCGCTGCGCGGCTACGCCTTCTGCATCATCATCGGGGTCGCCGTCGCGGTCCGGCTCGGCAGCAGACGCTGGGTGGCACGCGGCGGGGCCGGGCACACGGTGGGCGACATCGCGGTCTGGGCGGTGCCGTTCGGCCTGCTCGGCGGCCGGCTGTACCACGTGATCACCGACCACCAGCTGTACTTCGACCCGGGCCGGGACCCGTGGAACGCGCTGCGGATCTGGCAGGGCGGGCTCGGCATCTGGGGGGCGATCGCGCTGGGCGCGGTCGGCGCCTGGATCGGCTGCCGCCGCCGGGGCGTCCCGCTGCCCGCCTACGCCGACGCCATCGCCCCCGGCATCGCGCTGGCCCAGGCCTGCGGCCGCTGGGGCAACTGGTTCAACCAGGAGCTGTACGGGCGGGCGACCACGCTGCCCTGGGGCCTGCACATCCACAAGGTGAACCCGGACGGCACGGTCACCGACGGGATCTTCCAGCCGACCTTCCTCTACGAGTCGCTCTGGTGCGTGGGCGTCGCGCTGCTGGTGCTGTGGGCCGACCACCGCTTCACCCTGGGGCACGGCCGGGCCTTCGCGCTCTACGTCGCCGCCTACACGGTCGGGCGGGCCTGGATCGAGTACCTGCGGATCGACGAGGCGCACCACGTCCTCGGGCTGCGGCTGAACGACTGGACCTCGCTGGTGGTCTTCCTGGCGGCGGTGGCCTACCTGGTGGTGGTCGGGCGCCGCCGGCCGGGCCGGGAGGAACCGGGGACGGTCGACCCGGCGGCCGCTGCCGAGGCGTCGCCTGCGGGTGATGCGGCGACCGAAGGTGACGCAACGAGCTCACTTTCCCGGCCGTTCTGACGAAGTCGCAGGTCAGCGAGGTAAGCCAGGGCTTGCTTGCTGGAAAGTGTCATCCCATCCGATTACTTTCGGAGCGTGAGTAAGCCCTGGCGGCGGCACCGCGCTCACGGCTGCTCGCCGTGCCCGGAAGCGTCCGAAGTGGGGGACACCAGCGACTGAAGGGCGTGCAGCCATGAGTGTGACCGTGACCGGACCGATCGTCGGCGAACCGGCGCAGCCGCGGGTGCCGGCCGAGGGGCACCACCGGGACGTCAACGGCGGCTGGCTGCGGCCGGCGATCTTCGGCGCGATGGACGGCCTGGTCTCCAACTTCGCCCTGATGACCGGCGTGGTCGGCGGCTCCGCCGGCCACAGCACCGTGATCCTCACCGGGCTGGCGGGGCTGGCCGCCGGCGCCTGCTCGATGGCGGCGGGGGAGTACACCTCGGTGGCCTCGCAGCGCGAGCTGGTCCAGGCGGAGATCGAGGCCGAGCGGATCGAGCTGCGCCGCAACCCGGAGGGCGAGCTGGCCGAGCTGGCTCAGGTCTACATAGCCCGCGGGGTGGAGCCGGAGTTGGCCCGCGAGGTGGCGCGCCAGCTGACCCGGGACCCCGAGCAGGCGCTGGAGGTGCACGCCCGCGAGGAGCTGGGGGTGGACCCGCACGACCTGCCGAGCCCGCTGGTGGCCGCCGTCTCCTCGTTCGCCTGCTTCGCGCTGGGGGCGCTGCTGCCGCTGCTGCCCTACCTGCTGGGGGCGACCACGCTGCTGCCCGCGCTGGTGCTGGCGGTGCTCGGGCTGTTCGGCTGCGGTGCGGTGGTGGCCCGGGTGACCGCGCGCAGCTGGCTGTTCAGCGGGCTGCGGCAGCTGGTGCTGGGCGGCGGCGCGGCCGGGGTGACCTTCCTGCTGGGCTGGCTGATCGGCGGCCACGTCGGCTGACCTGCGCTGACGGCCTGTCAGCAGTGTGTGTAACATCACCCACACCTCTGCATAGTCATGCAGAACCTTGCTGCGAGGCGCTGTCGACCATCGGTCCAGCGCCTCGCGGCATCCTGCGGGGCTGGAATCCCAGGTGACCTGCTCCGGCGTTCGAGTCGTCCGGGTTTCCCCACTGTTTCGTCCGTGGAGCCGCGGGGCAGACTGGTGGGGCGTGCGGCTGGGCGAATGTCCCCCCAGAGCCGCGACCACCGATCGGCAGGGACCCCTGACCCCTGGGGCCCTGTCCGCCATGTGGACCAGAAATTCCACTGTTCGGGATTTGCGGCATCATGTAACTTGCACGAACTCGCAGAGGGCCAACGTCGTCCCTGTTGCAACTTGCACCTTTTGCCAAAGACGACGACGGGAGAGCCGATGCTGTCTGCATCCATGCACTCCGCACACGAGCCGCAGGGCAGCAGCCGCTCCCCGTACGCGCTCGTTCCGGATGCGCGACCTGCTGCTCAGGGCCTGTACGACCCGCGAAACGAGCACGACGCCTGCGGCGTCGGCTTCGTCGCCACGCTGACCGGCATCGCCGACCACACCATCGTCGAGCAGGCGCTCACCGTCCTGCGCAACCTGGAGCACCGCGGTGCCACCGGGGCCGAGCCCGACTCCGGCGACGGCGCCGGCATCCTGACCCAGATCCCGGACGCCTTCCTGCGCGCCGTGGCCGGCTTCGAGCTGCCCGCCGCCGGCGCCTACGCGGTCGGCATCGCCTTCCTCCCCGACGAGGACGCCGCCGACGCCACCGCGGTCGCCGCCATCGAGGCGATCGCCGCCGAGGAGGGCCTGACCGTCCTCGGCTGGCGCGCGGTCCCCACCGCCCCCGACCTGCTGGGCGCCACCGCCCGCTCGGTGATGCCGCGCTTCCGCCAGCTCTTCGTGAGCTCGCCCGCGGGCGCGGACGGCGTGGTGCTGGACCGCCTCGCCTTCGTGCTGCGCAAGCGCGCCGAGCGCGAGGCCGGGGTCTACTTCCCCTCGCTCTCCGCCCGCACCATCGTCTACAAGGGCATGCTGACCACCGGCCAGCTGGAGCCCTTCTTCCCCGACCTGTCGGACCGGCGCTACGCCTCCGCGCTCGGCCTGGTGCACTCGCGCTTCTCCACCAACACCTTCCCGAGCTGGCCGCTCGCCCACCCCTACCGGTTCGTCGCCCACAACGGCGAGATCAACACCGTCAAGGGCAACCGGAACTGGATGACCGCGCGCGAGTCGCAGCTGGCCACCGACCTGATCCCGGGCGACATCAGCCGGATCTTCCCGATCTGCACCCCGGACCACTCCGACTCGGCGTCCTTCGACGAGGTGCTGGAGCTGCTCCACCTGGGCGGCCGCTCGCTGCCGCACTCGGTGCTGATGATGATCCCGGAGGCCTGGGAGAACCACGCCACCATGGCCCCGGCCCGGCGCGCCTTCTACCAGTACCACTCCAACCTGATGGAGCCCTGGGACGGCCCGGCCTGCGTCACCTTCACCGACGGCACCCAGATCGGCGCCGTGCTGGACCGCAACGGCCTGCGCCCGGCCCGGTACTGGATCACCGAGGACGGCCTGGTGGTCCTCTCCTCCGAGGTCGGCGTGCTCGACCTGCCGCAGGAGAGCGTGGTCAAGAAGGGCCGGCTGCAGCCCGGCCGGATGTTCCTCGTCGACGTCGCCGAGCACCGGATCGTCGAGGACGAGGAGATCAAGGCCAAGCTCGCCGACCAGCACCCCTACGAGGAGTGGGTGGCCGCCGGTCAGATCGAGCTGGCCGAGCTGCCCGAGCGCGAGCACATCGCGCACACCCACGCCTCGGTCACCCGCCGCCAGCAGACCTTCGGCTACACCGAGGAGGAGCTGCGCGTCATCCTCGCGCCGATGGCCCGCACCAGCGGCGAGGCGCTCGGCTCGATGGGCACCGACTCGCCGATCGCCGCGCTCTCCGAGAAGCCCCGGCTGCTCTTCGACTACTTCGTGCAGCTCTTCGCCCAGGTCACCAACCCGCCGCTGGACGCGATCCGCGAGGAACTGGTCACCTCGCTGCTCAGCAACATCGGCCCCGAGAGCAACCTGCTGGCCGCCGACGCCGCGCACTGCCGCTCGGTCGGCATCACCTTCCCGGTGATCGACAACGACGAGCTGGCCAAGCTGATCCACATCAACGCCGACGGCGACCAGCCCGGCCTGAAGGCGGTCACCCTCTCCGGCCTCTACAAGGTCTCCGGCGGCGGCGCGGCGCTGGCCGCCCGGCTCGCCGAGATCGCCGCCGAGGCGGACGCGGCGCTCGCCGACGGCGCCCGGATCCTCGTGCTCTCCGACCGCCACTCGGACGCCGAGCACGCCCCGATCCCCTCGCTGCTGCTCACCTCCGCGGTGCACCACCACCTGATCCGCACCAAGCAGCGCACCAAGGTCTCGCTGCTGGTCGAGGCCGGTGACGTGCGCGAGGTGCACCACGTGGCGCTGCTGATCGGCTACGGCGCCAGCGCGATCAACCCCTACCTGGCCATGGAGTCGGTCGAGGACCTGGTCAACCACGGCACCTTCCTGACCGGCATCGAGCCCGAGAAGGCGATCCGCAACCTGATCAAGGCGCTCGGCAAGGGCGTGCTCAAGGTGATGTCCAAGATGGGCATCTCCACCGTCGCCTCCTACCGCGGCGCGCAGGTCTTCGAGGTCATCGGCCTCTCCCAGGAGACCGTCGACGCCTACTTCGCCGGCACCACCAGCAAGCTGGGCGGCATCGGCCTGGAGGAGATCGCCAAGGAGACCGCGGCCCGCCACGCCAAGGCCTACCCCGCCTCCGGCATCCCCGCCGCGCACCGCGCGCTGGAGATCGGCGGCGAGTACCAGTGGCGCCGCGAGGGCGAGCCGCACCTGTTCGACCCGGACACCGTCTTCCGGCTCCAGCACGCCACCCGCAGCCGCCGCTACGACATCTTCAAGCAGTACACCGACCGGGTGAACGAGCAGTCCGAGCGGCTGATGACGCTGCGCGGCCTGTTCAAGCTCGACGGCACGGCCCGCACCCCGATCCCGGTCGAGGAGGTCGAGCCGGTCTCCGCGATCGTCAAGCGCTTCTCCACCGGCGCCATGTCCTACGGCTCCATCTCGATGGAGGCGCACGAGACCCTGGCCATCGCGATGAACCGCCTCGGCGGCAAGTCCAACACCGGCGAGGGCGGCGAGGACCCGGAGCGCCTGTACGACCCGCAGCGCCGCTCGGCGATCAAGCAGGTCGCCTCCGGCCGGTTCGGCGTCACCAGCGAGTACCTGGTCAACGCCGACGACATCCAGATCAAGATGGCCCAGGGCGCCAAGCCCGGCGAGGGCGGCCAGCTGCCCGGCCACAAGGTCTACCCGTGGGTCGCCCGCACCCGGCACTCCACCCCGGGCGTCGGCCTGATCTCGCCGCCGCCGCACCACGACATCTACTCGATCGAGGACCTGGCGCAGCTGATCCACGACCTCAAGAACGCCAACCCCGAGGCCCGGATCCACGTCAAGCTGGTCTCCGAGGTCGGCGTCGGCACGGTCGCGGCGGGCGTCTCCAAGGCGCACGCGGACGTGGTGCTGGTCTCCGGCCACGACGGCGGCACCGGCGCCTCCCCGCTCACCTCGCTCAAGCACGCGGGCGGCCCCTGGGAGCTCGGCCTGGCCGAGACCCAGCAGACCCTGCTGCTCAACGGGCTGCGCGACCGGATCGTGGTGCAGACCGACGGCCAGCTGAAGACCGGCCGCGACGTGGTGATCGCCGCCCTGCTCGGCGCCGAGGAGTTCGGCTTCGCCACCGCCCCGCTGGTCGTCTCCGGCTGCATCATGATGCGGGTCTGCCACCTGGACACCTGCCCGGTCGGCGTGGCCACCCAGAACCCGGTGCTGCGCGAGCGCTTCTCCGGCAAGCCCGAGTTCGTCGTCAACTTCTTCGAGTTCATCGCCGAGGAGGTCCGCGAGCTGCTGGCCGAGCTGGGCTTCCGCTCGATCGAGGAGGCCGTCGGCCACGCCGAGCTGATCGACACCGGCGCCGCGATCGACCACTGGAAGGCCGCCGGGCTCGACCTGGCCCCGCTCTTCCACGTCCCCGAGCTGCCCGCCGGTGCCGCCCGGCACTGCACCACCAGCCAGGACCACGCCCTCGACAAGGCGCTCGACAACCAGCTGATCGAGCTGGCCGAGGACGCCCTGGAGCGCGGCGAGGCGGTCCGGATCCAGCTGCCGATCCGCAACGTCAACCGCACGGTCGGCACCATGCTCGGCCACCAGGTGACCAAGCGGTACCGCGGCGCCGGCCTGCCCGAGGGCACCATCGACGTGACCTTCACCGGCTCCGCCGGCCAGTCCTTCGGCGCCTTCGTGCCGCACGGCGTCACGCTGCGGCTGGAGGGCGACGCCAACGACTACGTCGGCAAGGGCCTGTCCGGCGGCGTGATCGTGGTCCGCCCGGCCCGCGACGCGGCCGCCCTCGGCAACGACGCCCAGCACCACGTGATCGCCGGCAACACCATCGGCTACGGCGCCACCGGCGGCCGGATCCACCTGCGCGGCAAGGCCGGCGAGCGGTTCGCGGTCCGCAACTCGGGTGCCACCCTGGTGGTCGAGGGCGTCGGCGACCACGGCCTGGAGTACATGACCGGCGGACGGGTGGTGATCCTCGGCGAGACCGGCCGCAACCTGGCGGCGGGCATGTCCGGCGGCATCGCCTACGTGCTGGACCTGCGCCCGGCCAACGTCAACGGCGGCATGGTGGGCATCGAGGCCCCCGACGCCGCCGACCGCGACTGGCTGCGCGAGACCGTGCAGCAGCACTACGAGGAGACCGGCTCGACGGTTGCCGCCGAGCTGCTGGCCGACTGGGGCAGCGGGGTCTCCCGCTTCTCCAAGATCATGCCGACCGACTACAAGGCTGTGCTCGCCGCCAAGGACGCCGCTGAGCGCGATGGACTCTCCGAGTCCGAGACCACTCGCAAGATGATGGAGGCGGCTAATGGCTGACCCCAAGGGCTTCCTGACCACGCCCAAGCAGCTGGCCGAGCGCCGCCCGGTGGACGTCCGCCTCCGGGACTGGAACGAGGTCTACGTCGAGCGCAGCCTGCTGCCGATCATCACCAAGCAGGCCGGCCGCTGCATGGACTGCGGCATCCCGTTCTGCCACAACGGCTGCCCGCTCGGGAACCTGATCCCCGAGTGGAACGACCTGGCCTGGCGGGACGACTGGAAGGGCGCCATCGAGCGCCTGCACGCCACCAACAACTTCCCGGAGTTCACCGGGCGGCTGTGCCCGGCGCCGTGCGAGTCGGCCTGCGTGCTCGGCATCAACCAGGACGCGGTGACCATCAAGAACGTTGAGGTCACCATCATCGACAAGGCCTGGGACAACGGCGGGGTCACCCCGCAGGTGCCCGAGCGGCTGTCCGGCAAGACGGTCGCCGTGGTCGGCTCCGGCCCGGCCGGCCTGGCCGTGGCCCAGCAGCTCACCCGGGCCGGGCACACCGTGGTGGTCTACGAGCGGGCCGACCGGATCGGTGGCCTGCTGCGCTACGGCATCCCCGAGTTCAAGATGGAGAAGCGCCACATCAACCGCCGCATCGAGCAGATGCGCGCGGAGGGCACCCGGTTCCGCACCGGCGTGCACGTCGGCGAGGACATCACCGGCCAGCAGCTGCGCGAGCGCTTCGACGCCGTGGTGGTCGCCGCCGGCGCCACCACCGCCCGCGACCTGCCGGTGCCCGGGCGCGAGCTCAAGGGCATCCACCAGGCGATGGAGTACCTGCCGCTGGCCAACAAGGTGCAGGAGGGCGACTACGTCGAGTCGCCGATCAGCGCCAAGGGCAAGCACGTGGTGGTGATCGGCGGCGGCGACACCGGCGCGGACTGCGTCGGCACGGCGCACCGCCAGGGAGCGCTCTCGGTCACCCAGCTGGAGATCATGCCGCGGCCCGGCGAGGACCGCCCGGCCCACCAGCCCTGGCCGACCATGCCGCTCACCTACAAGGTCACCTCCGCCCACGAGGAGGGCGGCGAGCGGATCTACGCCGTCAACACCACCCACTTCACCGGCTCCGCCCCCGAAGAGGGAGAAGCAGTCGGCCAGGTTCAGGAGCTGCACCTGGTCGAGGTAGAGTTCAGGGACGGTCGGTTCGAGCCGATCGCCGGGACCGAGCGCTCGATCCCGGCGCAGCTGGTCACCCTGGCCATGGGCTTCACGGGAACGGACGTGAAGAACGGCCTGGTCGAGCAGCTCGGCGTCGAGCTGGACGCCCGCGGCAACGTCGCCCGGGACGGCAGGTTCGCCACCACCGTGGACGGGGTCTTCGTCTGCGGCGATGCCGGACGCGGACAGTCGCTGATCGTCTGGGCGATCGCGGAGGGCCGCTCGGCCGCCGCCGCGGTCGACGCGCACCTCGGTGGCAAGTCCCCGCTGCCCGCCCCGATCCGTCCGACCGACCGGCCGCTCGCCGTCTGAGCAGCCACCCACGCCACCCAGGGAAAAACCCTCCCGCACACCGCCCGTGGTTTCCGCGGGCCGCTCGAAATCGTTGAACCGTCAGCGCCGCCGGTCCCCAACGGAGCGTCAGAACGGCGCCTGCCCCTCCCCGACCAAGTGGGGGCAGGCGCCGTTTGGCATGGTGCGGCGTTCGGCATGGTGCAGCGTTCGGGATGGTGCGGCAGCCCCACAGCTGGGTGAACTCACAGCTTCCAGGCCGTGATTGTGTCACCCCGGCGTGGCAGACTGCGCCCCGGAAGGGTCCCCGAACAGGAGCGAGCGAGGATGAGCGGCGGTACCGGTCAGACCGGCAACGGCGTGACGGTCCGGCGGCTGCTGCTGGGCTCCCAGCTGCGCCGACTGCGCGAGGCCCAGGGCGTCACCCGGGAGGACGCCGGCTACGAGATCCGCGCCTCCGAGTCGAAGATCGGGCGGATGGAGCTGGGCAGGGTCAGTTTCAAGGAGCGCGACGTCGCCGACCTGCTCACCCTCTACGGCGTGAGCGACCCCGCCCAGCGCACCGAACTGCTCTCCATGGTCCGCGCCGCCAACGCCACCCCCTGGTGGCACGGCTACGCCGACGTGGTGCCCGGCTGGTTCCAGAGCTACCTCGGCTTCGAGGAGGCGGCCGGCACCATCTCCAGCTACGAGGTGCAGTTCGTCCCCGGCCTGCTGCAGACCGAGGAGTACGCCCGCGCCGTGGTCCGGCTCGGCGCGCAGGGCGCCCCCGCCGAGGAGATCGAGCGCCGGGTCGAGGTGCGACTGCGCCGCCAGCAACTGCTGACCGCGGCCAACGGCCCGACCCTGTTCACCGTGATCGACGAGGCCGCGCTGCGCCGCCCGTGCGGCGGCCGCGAGGTGATGCGCGGGCAGCTGACCCACCTGCTCGCGCTGGCCGAGCAGCCGCGGATCCGCCTGCAGGTGCTGCCGCTCGGCTTCGCCGGCCTGGGCGCCGAGACCGGCGCGTTCTCGCTGCTGGCCTTCCGCGAGCCCGACCTGCCGCCGGTGGTCTACCTCGAGCAGTTCACCACCGCGCTCTACGTGGACCGGCCGCGCGAAGTCGCCGAGTACGTCGACTCGCTGGAGCGGCTGCGGGCCGAGAGCCTGGGGCCGGAACGCAGCGCGGTGCTTCTGCGGAGTCTGCTTCAAGGCGCCTGACATATCAGTAGGATGATCCCCAGTCAGCTTGTGTGAAGGGGAGCCAGGTGTCGCACTTTTCGGAACTCGCCCTGCAGTACATCGACGGTGAATGGCGCCAGGGCAGCGGCTCCTGGGAGATCGTCGACATCAACCCCTACAACGGCGAGAAGCTGGCCTCGATCACCGTGGCCACCGTCGCCGAGGTCGATCAGGCCTACCGGGCGGCCGAGCGGGCCCAGCAGATCTGGGCCGAGACCAACCCCTACACCCGCCGGCAGGTCTTCGAGCGGGCCCTGCGGATCATCGAGGACCGCGAGCAGGAGATCACCGAGACCATCATCGCCGAGCTCGGCGGCACCCGCCTCAAGGCCGCCTTCGAGCTCTCGCTGACCAAGGACATGCTCCGCGAGGCGATGCAGCTGGCGATCCGCCCCGAGGGCCGGATCCTGCCCTCCCCGGTGGACGGCAAGGAGAACCGCCTCTACCGGCTGCCGGTCGGCGTGGTCGGCGTGATCAGCCCGTTCAACTTCCCGCTCTTCCTCTCCATGAAGCCGGTCGCCCCCGCGCTCGCGCTCGGCAACGGCGTGGTCCTCAAGCCGCACCAGGACGCCCCGATCGTCGGCGGCACCCTGATCGCCAAGATCTTCGAGGAGGCCGGGCTGCCGGCCGGGCTGCTCAACGTGGTGGTCACCGACATCGCCGAGATCGGCGACGCGCTGCTGGAGCACCCGGTCCCCAAGGTGATCGCCTTCACCGGCTCGGACCGGGTCGGGCGCCATGTGGCCACCGTGGCCGCCTCGCACTTCAAGCGCTCGGTGCTGGAGCTCGGCGGCAACAGCGCACTGATCGTGCTGGACGACGCCGACCTGGACTACGCGGTGGACGCCGCCGTGTTCAGCCGCTTCGCCCACCAGGGCCAGGTCTGCATGGCCGCCAACCGGGTGCTGGTGGACCGCAGCGTGCTGGCCGAGTTCACCGAGAAGTTCGTCGCCAAGGTCGGCTCGCTGACCGTCGGCGACCCGGCCGACCCGGCCACCCAGATCGGCCCGCTGATCAACACCACCCAGGCCGACGCACTGGGCGCCCAGGTCGACCAGGCGCTCGCCGACGGCGCCACCGCGCTGCTGCGCGGCACCACGGTCGGTACCCTGATGGCCCCCGTGGTGCTCACCGACGTGGCCCCCGGCGCCCCGATCCTGCAGCGCGAGCTGTTCGGGCCGGTGGTCCTGCTGGTCCCCTTCGAGGGCGAGGACGAGGCGGTCACGCTCGCCAACAACACCCCGTTCGGGCTCAGCGGCGCCGTGCACACCGCCGACGTGGAGCGCGGCGTGCGGGTGGCCAAGCGGATCGAGACCGGCATGATCCACGTCAACGACGGCACCATCCACGACGAGCCGATCGTGCCGTTCGGCGGCGAGAAGAACTCGGGCGTGGGCCGGCTGAACGGCGAGGCCACGGTGGAGGCCTTCACCACGGTCAAGTGGATCTCGATCCAGCACGGGCGCAGCCGCTTCCCGTTCTGAGCGCGACCCCGGGTGCCGGGGCGGGTGGCTGCCGGGGCGGCCGCCGGCGGTGGCGGGGCGGGCCGCCGTCGCCGACCAGGTGAAGCCGGACAGAGCTGGACATACCATCGCTAGATAGGAACGTCGATGGGAGGCCAGGGATGACCAAGCGACCCACGGCCAAGGCCGGCAGCAAGCTCCGCCGCGGCACCCAGGACCTGCTGGAGCGCCGCGGCATGGCCAGCCGCGTCAGCGGCAAACCGCGCCCCTTCGGCCCGCTCCTGCACACCGGAACCGGCGCCGGCGGCCCCGCCCCGGCCGGCTACGGCACCTACGCCGCACTGGCCGGCGAGGCACCGTTCAGCCACGGCGGCCGGCGGGCGCCCGAGGAACGCGCCCACGCCGGCGCGCTGCCCGCACACGCCGAACTCAAGGGCCACCGGCACCGCGGCGCGGAGAAGCACTCCGCGCACTAGCCGCGACAGCGGGCGATCCGGACGCACCCCGGCCCCGGCTGCCCTGCGGCGGTCGGGGCCGGGGCGCGCCCCCTCAGGGGTGCAGACCGGCCAGTAGCTGCGCCACCCGCTCGGCGAAGGCCTCCTCCGGCGGGCGGCCACCCGGCTCCAGGCGCTGCCAGCACAGGTCACGCTCGTAGTGCTCCAACGCCGCGACGGCTTGCTCGAGCTGCGGGCGCGGATCCGCGGGCGCGGCCTCGGCCAGCCACTGCGCAAGCCGCTCCAGCAACCGGTCGGCGAGCGTGCTGCCCGGCTGCGGCCAGTGCGCCTGCGCCACCCGGGCCCGCTGCCCGGCCAGCAGCTCGCCCGGCGCCTCAGCGGCCGGCGGCCCGTCCGGGCCCTGAGGCCCCGCGGGGCCGTCCGGGCCGTCCGGGCCTTCCGCGGGATCGGTGGGGTCCTTGGGGCCTGCGGGATCCTTGGGGTCCTTGGGCCCGAACGTCACCCCCAGCAGCGCACCCGCCGCGTACAGCCCGCCGACCACCCCCACACTGGTGACGCCCAACCCCTCCACCAGCGACACCACCAGCCCCAGCGCCGCCCCACCGGCCCCCACGAAGTGCGCCCGACTGCCCAACCAACCCGGCAGCCACCGCTCACTGGTAGCCACGGATCTCCTCGAACACCGCCGCCAGCGACCCGTCCCCCGTACTCGCGTCGAACAGCCTGCCGCCCGTGGTGTCGGCGATCGCCTGCAACTGCGCCCGAGCCCCCTCACCGAACAGGATCGGGAACACCGGCACCGCCCGCCCGGCCGCCGGCAACGCCTGGTAGAAGGCCGTGAAATCGGCGGCGCTCGCCCCCTCGTTGCTCTCGCCGTCGGTCATCAACACGATCGAGGTGAACCGGTCGTCCTGCGCCGCCGCCTGCTGCCGCGCGACCAACCGGTACGCCTGCTCCAACGCGTCGTAGATCGCGGTGCCGCCCCCGGCCGCCAGGCTCTGCACGTCGGCCTCGATCGCCGCCAGCTCGGCCTGCGGAGCGCTCGCCGGCACCTGATGGGTGCGCGACCACTTCACCGCGTCGGCGAAGGACATCAACGTCACCTCCTCGCGCTCCCGGAACCCAGCCCCGGCCGGCGACCCGGTCGCCCCCGTCAGCCCGCCCAGCGCCTGCTTCAACCCGTCCAGCCGCGCACCCTTCATCGACCCCGAGGTGTCCAGCACGTACACCGTGCGGGAGGGCCGGCGCAGCTCGTTCTGGTAGGCCGCCACCAAGGCGTCGGCCACCGCCCGGCTCCCCGGGAAGGAGAGCTCCGGCCGCCGGTCGGCACCCAGCCCCGGCCCCAGCGCCACCTCCGCGCCCACCGGCCGCCGCTCGGTGGTGTCCGAGATCTCCCGCTGCACCTCCGGCCGCAGCAACGCTGCCGCCAACCGGTCGAACGCCGCCCGGGCCGGCGCCGTCGCCGAAGCCAGCAGGGTCAGCGGATAGTCGGCCGACACCACACCGTCGACCGGGCGGATCACCGTCAACTGGGCGTCGCTGGACAACGTCCGGTTCAGCGACAGCAGCACCGACTCGTAGTTGATCAGCGCCCCCACCGGCCCGCCCGCCCCGGTCAGCACCGCGCGCTGATAGGCCTCGGCCAGCCAGCCCGAAGAGCCCGAGGTCAGCCGCTGCCCGGCGAACAGACTGCGCAACGCCGGCGCCGCCTTCACCACGTCGTCCTCGGTCAGCGCCGCCTGCGCCCCCGAGAACACCGAGGCCAACGCGATCAACGCGGACAGCCCCGAGTTGGACTGCGCCGGATCGGTCATGCCGAAGGTCAACCGCCCGGCCGCCACCGCCTCGCCCAGCTGCGCCCAGCCGGTCCGCGCCGGATCCCAGCCCAGCGAGGCCAGCACCGAGGCCCGCACCCCGATCGCCACCGGAGAGACCATCACCGGCGTCTCGGAGAGCAGCCGGGCAGCCGCGGCCGGATCCAGCCGCAGGTAGCGGTTGGACCCGAACCAGAGCGCGTCATAACGCGCGTCCGCCTGCCCGGAGGCCACCACGGCGGCCCCCGCCAGCGTGCCGGTGTAGCCGAACTGCACGCTCACCCCGGTGTCCCGCTGCACGTCCGCCAACACCGGCTGCATGTCCTGCACCTCGCTGCCGGCCAGGATCCGCAAGGTGTACGGCGGCCCGCTGGGCGGCGGGGAGAGAGCGGCGGAAGCCCCGACGGTACCGCCACCACCGGTCGGGCCGCCCGGACCCGCACCGGTCGGCGCCGGCTCCGGCGCGCCCTGGCCGTCGCAGCCCGCCGCCAGCGCGGCCAGCCCCAGGGCCAGCCCGCCGACCAGGCCGCGCCGCGAGATCCTCCCGCTCATCAGCTGCTCCCGGTCGGGACGGCCGCGGCCACCAGCTTCTGCAGGACGTCCGTGGTGGGAGCGGGCGGCTGGAAGGTGCCGAGCGAGGCGAGGTCGCGCGCGAAGACGGTCTGCCTGGCCGGGTCGGGGGACCGGCCGGCGGTCAGCTCGTCCACCATGGCCTGTGGTTCGTTCACCGGCCGGAACCCGAAATCGGCCTCCAGCGCGACCAGCTTCGGGTCCTTCGTCAGCGCCTGGGCCAGCAGGTCGGACTGCTTCGTCAACTCCACCAGGGTGTGGTCACTCTGGACGTCCGTGTCCGGATAGAGCACCACGGTGTCCACCGGCGTCCGGCCCTGCATCGCCTGCTCCGCCACCTCGGACTCATAGGTCCAGCTCAGCGGCTTGCCGGTGCCCGCCTCGAAGTCCCGGAACAGCTGGTCGCTGCTGGCGAGCAAGGCGCCCTGGTTCGCCATCAGATACTGCAGAAGCGGAGCGACCCGGTCGATCCCGGTCGTGTCGGACACCACCTGGCCACCGTTGGCCAGGTACGACATCACCGCCAGGTAGAGCGAGGCCGAGGAGGAACTGCTCGGATCGGTGGTCGCGACGTAGATCTTCCCGGCCACGTCCGGCGGCCGGTGCCCACCGGTCAGGTCGCTCCAGGCCAGCCGGCGCTGCACGTCCGCCAGGTACTGGCCCATCTCGAAGGTCCAGACCCCGGTGCCCGGATCCTGCTTCGCCAGGCCGTTGGCCTTCAGGAAGTCGGCGGTCGCCGCGTGCGCGATCACCACCAACGGCGAGTAGAACGGCCGCACCGGCGTGGCGGCGATCGGCGTGTCGATCGCCTTGGCCGCCACCGAACTGGCCGGGAACGCGAAGTCGTACACGTTCTGCTTCACCTCGCCGGCCATCTGCCAGGAACCCGAATGCTGGACCGCGACCGACAGCCGGTCGGCCGCGAAGGCCTGCTGCACCCGGCCGTCACCGAAGAAGTCGGCCTTCTCCGAGCCGACCAGACCGGTGAGCTGCACCAACGCCCGGCTCGCCGTCGCACCCGTGGCCGGCCTGGCCGAGGTGTGGTGGTGCGGGAGCGCCAGCAGGCCCACCCCGACGATGATCACCAGCGCCGCCAGGGCGCCCAGCAGCGGACTGCGCCGCGCCACCTCGCCCGGCAGCCCGTCGCCCCGCGCCCGCCGGCCTCGCGTCCCGTCCGCCCCTGGCACTCCCCGGATCCTCTTCCCTCGTCTGCCCTCGTGCAGGCTGCGCCCCGAGAGTCCCGCCGGGCGCCGAGCGGCGGCTTTCCGACGGTTGAACCGGAGGTGAACAGGCCTTCACGGATCCGCATCAGGCCACTCGGGCCCCGGTCAACTGGACGGTGGATCAAGGGATGTCACGAGTCGTCAGAAAGTTCAACGAAGCTTTCCGCAGTCGACACATGACGGCCCGGCAGAACGTCGTTGTTACGCACCGGTAATGCATACGCTCGGAGTCATGCGCCGAGCAAAAATCGTCTGCACCCTCGGGCCCGCCACCGACTCGTACGACCAGATCAAAGCGCTGGTCGAGGCCGGGATGGACATCGCCCGATTCAACCTGAGCCACGGCTCCCACGCCGAACACGAGGAGCGGTACCGTCGGGTCCGCAAGGCCGCCGACGAGACCGGCCGCAGTGTCGGCATCCTGGTCGACCTTCAAGGCCCGAAGATCCGCCTCGGCACCTTCGCCGAAGGCCCCGTACTCCTTGAACGCGGCGACGAGTTCACCATCACGGTGGAGGACGTCCCCGGCGACAAGGAGACCTGCGGCACCACCTACCCCGGGCTCGCCAACGACGTCGCGCGCGGGGAGCGGATCCTGATCGACGACGGCCGGGTCTGCCTGGAAGTCACCCACGTGGACGGCCCCCGGGTCCGCTGCATCGTCATCGAGGGCGGCCTGATCTCCGACCACAAGGGCCTCAACCTGCCCGGCGTGGCCGTCTCCGTCCCCGCGCTCAGCGACAAGGACGTCGCCGACCTGCGCTGGGGCCTGCGGATCGGCGCCGACCTGGTCGCGCTCTCCTTCGTCCGCAGCGGCCGCGACATCGAGGACGTGCACACCGTGATGCGGGAGGAAGGACGCTTCCTCCCCGTCATCGCCAAGATCGAGAAGCCGCAGGCCGTGGAGAGCATCGACTCCATCGTCGACGCCTTCGACGGCCTGATGGTCGCCCGCGGCGACCTGGGCGTCGAACTCCCGCTGGAGCAGGTCCCGCTGGTCCAGAAGCGGGCGATCAAGCTGGCCAGGCGCAACGCCAAGCCGGTCATCGTCGCCACCCAGATGCTGGACTCGATGATCCACGCCTCCCGGCCCACCCGCGCCGAGGCCTCCGACGTCGCCAACGCCGTGCTCGACGGCAGCGACGCCGTGATGCTCTCCGGCGAGACCTCGGTCGGCAAGTACCCGATCGAGACGGTCAAGACCATGAGCCGGATCATCGAGGCCGTCGAGGAGGAGGTGCTGGCCGCCGGCCTGCCCCCGCTGACCACCCGCAACAAGCCGCGCACCCAGGGCGGCGCCGTCGCCCGCGCGGCCGCCGAGATCGGCGACTTCCTGCACGCCAAGTACCTGATCGCCTTCACCCAGAGCGGCGACACCGCCCGCCGCCTGACCCGCTACCGCTCGCCCATCCCGGTCCTCGCCTTCACCTACGAGCCCGCCGTGCGCAGCCAGCTGGCCCTGACCTGGGGCGTGGAGACCTTCCTCGGCCCGTTCGTCCCGACCACCGACGAGATGGTCGCCCAGGTGGACGCGCAGCTGCTCAGCCTCGGCCGCTGCAAGCGGGGTGACGTCGTGATCATCACCGCCGGCTCGCCGCCCGGGGTGTCGGGCTCCACCAACCTGGTCCGGGTGCACCACGTGGGGCAGTTGGACAACTGACGGGGACGGTCGGTGGGGGCGCCTGTCGTGGGTGGGCGCCCCCATGGGCCGCCACGGGCCGCGGGCGTAGGGTCCGGACATGAGTATCGGTGAACTTCCGTCCGAGGCGTCGAAGGCCCGTCAGGTGCCCCCCATCGACCCGGAACTGGCCCGCGCGCTCGCACCCCGGGGCCCGGCCCGCCGGCAGCTCACCCCCGCCGACCTCGCGGAGTGGCAGCAGCGCGACGCCGCAACCCGCCCCCGGCCCACGGTCCGCGAACTCCAGGCCGACGGCCGCTTCGAGGTGACCGAACTGCGCGCGCCCGGCACCCGGGGCGGACTGGACGGCGGGGGCGACGTCACGCTCGTCAGCGCCCGGCCCGCCGGGACCACCGGACCGCTGCCACTGCTCTACTACCTGCACGGCGGCGGCCTGATCGGCGGCAACGCCTGGTCCGTGGTGCCCTGGGTGCTGCGCACCTTGGCAGTCCCGCTGAACCTCGCCGTCCTCTCCGTCGAGTACCCCCTGGCCCCCCGCGCCCGTTACCCCGAGCCGCTGGAGGCCTGCCACACCGGCCTGCGCTGGGCCGCCGACCACGCGGGCGACCTCGGCCTCGACGCCGACCGCATCATCCTCGCCGGCAAGAGCGCCGGCGGCGGCCTCGCCGCCGCCCTCGCCCTGCTGACCCGCGACCGCGGCGGCCCGCAGCCGCTCGGCCAACTGCTGCTCAGCCCGATGCTCGACGACCGCGGCACCACCTACTCCAGCCACCAGATGGACGGCCACGACACCTGGGACCGCACCTCCAACGCGACCGCCTGGCAGGCCGCCCTGGGCGACCGCCACGGCGCCGCCGACCTGCCTCTCTACGCCGCCCCCGCCCGCGCCCGCTCCACCGACCTGTCCGCGCTGCCCCCGGCCTACCTCGACGTCGGCTCCGCCGAAACCTTCCGGGACGAGGTGGTCGCCTATGCCAACGCCCTCTGGCAGGCCGGCGGCGAGGCCGAACTGCACGTCTGGCCCGGCGCCTGCCACGGCTTCGACACCCTCGCCCCTGGGGCGGCCGTCAGCCTGGACGCCGGCGAGGCCCGCACCCGCTGGCTGCGGCGGCTGCTGGCGAGGTGACGGAGTGCCCCTCCCGTCGGAATCCCGGAGCCAGTACGCTCGCTGACCAGTGATCACCGGAGCGGAGGCAGCCACCCCATGCAGGTTCGCGTCAAGGACTTCGACCACCTCGTCCTCACCGTCGAGGACGTGGAACGCTCGCTCGCCTTCTACTGCGGCCCGCTCGGCCTCGCCCCGGTGCGGGTCGACGAGTGGCGCGCCGGCCAGGTGTCCTTCCCCTCGGTCCGGATCAGCCCGACCACCATCATCGACCTGGTCGCCCGCCCCGCGGGGGAGGGGAAGATCCGCAACGTCGACCACATCTGCCTGGTGGTCGAGCCGCTGGAGTGGCAGGAGGTGATCGACGCGGGCACCTTCACGGTGCTGGACGGCCCCGGCCCACGCTTCGGCGCCCGGGGCAAGGCGCAGTCGCTGTACGTGGAGGACCCGGACGGCAACACGGTCGAGCTGCGCTGGTACCCGGAGGACGGGGCGGACGCGGGCTGAGGGGGCGGTGGGCGAGTCAGTACTTGGGGCCGATGTGGCGGTCCATCAGGGCGACGCAGTCCCGGCGGGCGATGGAGATGTTGGTGGTGCCGTTGCTGCGGTGGGCGGCCTTCCATTGGACGCCGACGGCGTCGAGGGTGGTGGTGAGGAGGGCGATGATGTCGGGGGACTTGTTGGTGAAGAAGTAGCGGGGGTACTCGTAGCGCTTGGCCCCGCGGGTCGTCCAGTTGACGATCCGACAGCCGTCGGAGTGGATCAGACCGCGGAGGAACGGCCACGGATGGGCGTCCACGATCTCCCGCTGCCAGGGGGCGAGGACGATGGGACGGTCGTGCTTCTTCCCGGGGCCGTGCTGGGGGAAGAGGCAGGGCCAGTGTTTGCTCGTGCTGACCACCGAGGTGCATCCAGGGGCGGGCACGCGCAGAACTCCGTTCGTGGGCATGACCGCTCGGACGCTCTCCTCGCACCGGTCTATGAGTCCTGGCCAGGCGTTGCCGCACGCGATTCGCAGCGCGTACACGGACTTCCGCCCTTCGCTCAGGCAGCCGTCGCCGAGGTAGAGGCCGAGTAGGTAGCTGTAGGCCTCTGGCGGCCGGTCGGCGGCCAACCGGCCTGTGACGAGGGGGCATTCGGCGGTCATCCGGGGGCTCGGCGTGATGTCGAGGGTCCACTCTCGGATGGAGTGGCGGGAGATGCCGGTGGCGCGGCTGACCTCGCTGAAGGTCAGGCCGGAGCGGTGGAGAGCCACGGCGCGGGCTCGGGCGGCCATGTCGTACATGTGACCGAGCTTGTTCGCTTGCGTAGCGGGAGGCTGGGTGAATGGACCCGGTTCACTCCACCGGGCGTCGGCCGAATGGGTGAAGATCGCCGACCATTATCTATTCTTTATGTCCTTCGAATTGAAGGAAAAGTGCCCCGAGTGGGACTCGAACCCACACTGTAAGGTGTTTGAGACCTTCGCCTGCTGCCAATTGGGCTATCGGGGCCTAACAATCGAAGGTCCGGCCCCCGACTGCGTGACTCAAACATACCGCGTCTTAGTACCCTCGTGCATGCACCCCCGCCACAACGAGGAGTCCAGTGAGCACCGCCGACGAGCAGCCCCAGGCGCTTGAGACCGACTCGCCCCAGATCACCCGGATTGTCATTGCCGAGGACGAGGCGCTGATCCGGCTCGACCTGAAGGAGATGTTGGAGGAGGAGGGGTACACCGTCGTCGGCGAGGCGGGGGACGGGGAGACCGCGGTCCGGCTGGTGACCGAGTTGAAGCCGGACCTGGCGATCCTCGACGTGAAGATGCCGGTCCTGGACGGGCTGTCCGCCGCCGAGCAGATCCACGAGGCGCACCTGGCGCCGGTGCTGATGCTGACCGCGTTCTCGCAGCGGGAGCTGGTGGACCGGGCGCGGGATGCCGGGGCGATGGCGTACATCGTGAAGCCGTTCTCCAAGAGCGACCTGGTGCCGGCGATCGAGATGGCGGTGTCCCGGTACACCGAGATGCGGGCGCTGGAGGGGGAGATCGCCGACCTCACGCTGCGCCTCGAGACCCGCAAGCTGGTGGACCGGGCGAAGAGCGTGCTGCAGACGAAGTTCGGGCTGAACGAGCCGGCGGCGTTCCGGTGGATCCAGAAGACCTCGATGGACCGGCGGATGACGATGGCCGCGGTGGCCGAGGCGGTCATCGAGGAGGGCGAGGCCCAGGACCGCAAGCAGGCCGAGGCCGGCGGGGCGAGCTGAGCGCCGCCGCCGGGGCCCGGTCGTGGCGGGGAGGGTTCAGTCCTCCCCGAGGTAGGACTTGCGGACGGACTCGTCGCGGAGCAGTTCGGCGCCGGTGCCGCTGAGCACGATCCGGCCGGTCTGCATCACGTAGCCGCGGTCGCTGAGGGAGAGGGCGGCCTGGGCGTTCTGTTCGACGAGCAGGATGGTGGTGCCGCCGCGCTTGAGTTCGACGATGGTGGCCATGATCTTCTGCATCATGATCGGCGAGAGGCCCATGCTGGGTTCGTCGAGCATCAGCAGTTTGGGACGGGACATCAGGGCGCGGCCCATGGCGAGCATCTGCTGTTCGCCGCCGGAGAGGGTGCCGGCGGCCTGGCGGCGGCGTTCGCCGAGGATCGGGAAGAGTGCGTAGGCGTGTTCGACGTCCTCGGTGATGCCGGGTTGGTCCTTGCGCAGGAAGGCGCCGAGGAGCAGGTTCTCCTCGATGGTCATCCGGGGGAAGATGTGCCGGCCCTCGGGGGAGTGGGCCAGGCCCAGGGCGACGATCCGGTGGGCGGGGACCTGTTCCAGGCGTTGTCCGTCGAAGGTGATGCTGCCGGCGGTGGGGCGCAGCAGGCCGGAGAGGGTGCGCAGGGTGGTGGTCTTGCCGGCGCCGTTGGTGCCGATGAGGGTGGTGACTTCGCCGGTGTGGACGGTGAAGCTGATGCCTTTGACGGCTTCGATCTTGCCGTAGGCGACCCGGAGGTCCTGGACGTCCAGCAGGGGGGTGCTCATGCGTCCGTCTCGCTCTCGGTGTCGTGCTCGGTGTCGCTCTCGCTGTCGGCCGTGGCGGGTTCGGGGGTGGCGGGCTCGGTCTGCAGTGGTTCGCCCAGGTAGGCGGTGATCACCCGTTCGTCGTTCTGCACGGTCTCGCGGTCGCCTTCGACGATCTTCTGGCCCTGGACCAGGACGGCGGTGCGGTCGCAGAGGTTGAAGATGAAGCGCATGTCGTGCTCGATGACGAGGATGGCCACGCCGCGGTCGCGGATGGCGAAGACGAGTTCCTCGGCGGCGCGGGTCTCCTGGGGGTTCATGCCGGCGGTGGGTTCGTCGAGCAGCAGCAGGCCGGGTTCGCTGGCCAGGGCGCGGGCGATCTCGAGTTTGCGTTGTTCGCCGTAGGGGAGGTTGCGGGCCAGGTCGTCGGCTTTGTCGGCGAGGCCGGTGAAGTCGAGCAGGGCCATGGCCTTCTCCCGGCTGTCGGCTTCGGCGCGGCGGTAGCCGGGGCCGCGGACCAGGGCGGAGAGCAGGCCTTCCTTGGTGCGGCTGTGTCGGCCGACCAGGACGTTCTCCAGCACGGTCATGTTGGCGAAGAGCCGGATGTTCTGGAAGGTGCGGGCGATGCCGGCCTGGGTGACCAGGTGGGGTTTGGGCGGGAGGATCCGGCCGCGGTAGCTGACCTTGCCCTCGGTGGGGACGTAGAGGCCGGTGAGGCAGTTGAAGAAGGTGGTCTTGCCGGCGCCGTTGGGGCCGATCAGGCCGATGATCTCGCCTTCGCGGACGGTGAGGTCGACGGCGTTGACGGCGGTCAGGCCGCCGAAGCGCATGGTGACGCCGCTGGCGTGGAGCAGCGGGGTGGGGTCGGGGGTGGTGTCGGGGGCGGGGGTGTCGGTGGTGGTGGTCATGTGGGTCAGGCCCCTGCCTTGCTGAGGTCGGCGTCCTCGGTGCTGCCGGCCTGGGCGGGCAGGTCGGCGGCGTGGAACTCGAGCTTGCGGCGCCGGTTGGCGATGATGCCCTCGGGGCGGAAGCGCATGAGCAGGATGAGGGCGACGCCGAAGGCGAGGAGTTGGTAGTTCTGCAGGAAGGAGAGTTTCTCGGGGATGAGGTAGAGCAGGGCGGCGCCGAGCAGGGGGCCGCTGACGGTGCCCATGCCGCCGAGGACGACGGCGGCGAGCAGGAAGGCGGAGTTGGGTGGGGTGGAGCCGGCGAAGACGTAGGGGTCGGGGACCACGTTGTAGGTGACGTGGGCGCTGACGGTGCCGGCCAGGCCGGCGAGTGAGGCGCCGAGGGCGAAGGCGACGAGTTTGGTCCGGAAGCCGTTGATGCCCATGGCTTCGGCGGCGGTCTCGTCCTCGCGGATGGCGATCCAGGCGCGGCCGATGCGGGAGTTGCCGGCGCGGCTGAAGACGGCGATGACGATCAGGGTGACGATCAGCATCAGGTAGAAGTAGTTGGCGAACCGGCCGATGGTGATCGAGCCGAGTTGGTGGGGGTTGCCGAGGTCGAGGCCGAAGACGCTGATGTCGGGGATCTGCGGGATGCCGTTGGGGCCGTTGGTGATCTTCGGTCCGGAGGTGCCGTCGAGGTTCTGCACGGCGATGTGGAAGATCTCTCCGAAGCCGATGGTGACGATGGCCAGGTAGTCGCCGCGCAGTCGCAGGGTGGGGGCGCCGATCAGGACGCCGAAGACCAGGGAGACGGCGGCGCCGAGCAGGGCGGCGGCCCAGAACGGGACCTGGGCGTGGTGGAAGGGGGAGTAGGGGGAGCCGGAGACCAGGGCGGCGGTGTAGGCGCCGACGCCGAGGAAGGCGACGTAGCCGAGGTCGAGCAGGCCGGTGAGGCCGACGACGATGTTGAGGCCGAGGGCGACGGTGGCGAAGATCAGGATGTTGACGCCGACGTTGGCGTCGTGGTCGTTGTTCTGGGTGAGCGGGAAGAGGGCGGCGGCGGTGAAGGCGGCTGCGGTGGCGGCGCCGCGGCGGCGTTGGAGCAGGGAGGTGAGGCGTTCCAGCAGGCCGCTGGTGTGGTGGGCGGCGGCGGTGCAGCCGAGGGTGATCAGGAAGCCTTCGAAGAGTTCGCCGTACTCGGTGTCGATGCCGTAGGTGAAGACGAGCAGGCCGGCGGCGGCGATCGCGACGATCTGCAGGTGTTCCAGCCAGGCGGGTCGGGGTGCGGGGGCGGGGGCCGGTCGGCGGTCGCCGGGTAGGGCGAGGGCGCCGTAGAGCGCGGGCAGTACGGCGAGGCTGGCGAGCACGCCGCCGGTGGTGAGGTTGGCCAGGCCGCCGAGTTCGATGGTGATGGCGCCGAGGGTGAACCAGGTGGTGGCGAAGGCGCCGAGGGCGAGGAAGCGCAGGGCGGCGGTGTGGCCGGTGGGGGCCAGGCCGCCGAGGCCGCGCAGGCCGGTGGCGGCCAGTGTCTGGAGCAGCAGCAGGAGGCCGCTGGTGACGGTGAGCCACTGCAGGCCGCCGGGGTAGCCGGTGACGGTGAGGTCGCCGGGGAAGCGGTCGGTCCAGGTCCAGGAGAGGAAGGCGGAGGCGGTGGTGAGTACGGCGCCGGTGGCGATCAGGGCGCGGGCGGCGGGGGCCGGCAGGGTGCCTTCGAGGCGGGCCAGGGTGCGGCCGGCGGCGCGGCGCAGGGCGAGGGCGGTGGGGCTGGTGGTCATCTCTGCTGCTCCTTCGCCTCAGGCCCGGTCCGCGACGCGTTCGCCGAGCAGGCCCTGGGGCCGTAGCAGCAGGACCAGGATGAGCAGGACGAATGCCCAGACGTCGGCCCAGCTGCCGCCGCCGAGTTGTTGCATGCCGGGGATGTTGGAGATGTAGGCGGTGGCGAGGGCTTCGGCGAGGCCGAGGACCAGGCCGCCGAGCATGGCGCCGTAGATGTTGCCGATGCCGCCGAGGACGGCGGCGGTGAAGGCCTTGAGGCCGGCCTGGAAGCCCATGCTGTAGTCGACTTCGCCGTAGCGCAGGCCGTAGCAGACGGCGGCGACGGCGGCGAAGAGCGCGCCGATGCCGAACGCGGCGGCGATGATCCGGTTGGTGTCGATGCCCATCAGTTGGGCGGTGTCGGGGTCCTGGGCGGTGGCCTGCATGGCGCGTCCGGTGCGCGAGCGTTGGACGAAGACGCCGAGGATGACCATGCAGATCGGTGCGGCGATCACCGTGAACAGGTCGCCGGACTGGATCTGGATGCTGCCCAGGTGCCAGGGGCCGGCGGCGAGTTGGGGGAAGGCGCGGGGGCTGGTGGCCTTGGGGTAGAGGTTGTGCACGGCCTGCTGGAGGGTGAGCGAGAGGCCGATCGCGGCGATCAGCGGGGCCAGTCGCGGGGCGCTGCGCAGCGGGCGGTAGGCGAAGCGTTCGGCGCCGAGGGCGATCAGGACCGAGGTGAGGGCGCCGCCGAGCAGCATCAGCGGCAGGGCGAGCCAGAGGCTGGTGCCGTGCGGCAGGGCGAGCCAGACGGTGAGGGCGCCGAAGCCCCCGGTCATGAAGATCTCGCCGTGGGCGAAGTTGATGAGCTGCACGATGCCGTAGACCATCGTGTATCCGATGGCGATCAGCCCGTAGGTGGAGCCTAGGAACAGGCCGTTGGCGAGTTGTTGCGGCAGGGTGTGCACCGCAGCCTCCAGGTCGGGGGAGTCGGGTTGCGCGGGCGGGGCCGGGCGGTGCGTCAGCCGTTGTAGGTGTCGGTCTTGACCGAGGCCCAGGCGCCGTTCTTGACCTGGTAGACGGTCAGCTGCTTGTTGTTGGTGTCGCCGTACTGGTCGAAGGAGATCTGACCGGTGATGCCGGCGAAGTTGATGTTCTGCACGGCTGCGACGACCTGCTGGCGGGCGTCGCCGGGCAGCTTGCCCTGGTTGGCGCTGACCACGGTGCCGACGGCCTTGATGATGGCGGTGGCGGCGTCGTAGGAGTAGCCGCCGTAGGTGCCGTAGTCGCCGGGGTAGCCGGCGGACTTGTACTTGGCGATGAAGTCCTTGGCGGTGGCCAGCGAGTCGACCGGGACGCCGACCGAGGTGGCGAGGTCGCCCTCGGCGCCGGCGCCGGCGGTGGAGATGTAGGCGGTGGAGTAGATGCCGTCGCCGCCGAACAGCGGGATGTTGTCGCCGGCCGCCTTGAGCTGCTTGGAGAGCAGCGAGGCTTCGTCGTACTGGCCGCCGTAGTAGAGCAGGTCGGCGCCGGAGGCCTTGATCTTGGTGACCAGGGTGGAGAAGTCCTTGTCCCCGGTGGTGACGTGGTCGGTGCCGGCGATGGCGCCGCCGTCCTTGGTGAAGGAGTCCTTGAAGATGCCGGCCAGGCCGGAGCCGTAGGCCTGCTTGTCGTCGACCACGAAGGCGTTCTTCTTGCCGATGCTGGTCGCGTACTGGGCGGCGAAGGCGCCCTGCAGGGCGTCGGTGGTGGCGGTGCGGAAGTAGGTCTTGAACTGGCGGCTCTTCTGGCCGCCGGCCCAGTTGGGGCCCTGGGTGAGTGCGACGTTGGTGTTGGAGGGGGAGATCTCGACCAGGTTGGCGGCCGCGAAGACCTGCTGCATCGACTGTGCGACACCGGAGTTGAGCGGGCCGACGACGCCGAGCACGGTGTTGTCGGCGACCAGTGCGGTGGCGTTCTGCTGGCCGGTGGCGGGCTGCGCCTGGTCGTCCTTGGCGGCGACCTTGAAGGTGACGCCGGGGACCCAGTGGTTGGCGTTGGCGTCGGCCACGGCGATGGTGGTGCCGTACTGGATGCCGAGGCCGGTGGCCGAGTTCTCGCCGGAGAGCGGGGCGTCGACGCCGATGGTGACGGTGATGCCGCCGGCGGAGTTGTCGCTGGACTTGCTGCTGCCGCGGGAGCCGCAGGCGGAGACGGTGAGGGCGCCGGCGAGGGCGATGCTCAGGACGAGGAATGAACGGTGGCGCACGTGGGTCCCCTTTGGTCGAGAGGCAGCGGGCCGGGGTCGGCCGGCGGCCGGTTCGCGCGCCGTGGCAGCCCGAACTGGATGGCCCGTTCCGGTGGTGCGGTGACTGGCCGTGACTCTAGAGCGCGATGACCGTGGGTGGCAGGGGTGTGCGCGTGCTGTGATTCTCTTGTTATGAGCACCGCATGCCGGTGTCTCGGAATGCGAGCGAGGGAAATGGTTCGGCGTCGCCCTGAGCTGGCGATCTTTCTTGTCGATCACTCAACTGGCTGAAAACCGAGTGGTGGTGGGCCTGATGTCCGCTCTGCGGGGCAGGGTGTCCGAGGGGCCGGGGCTCGGGCGCGGGCGTCCGGAATGCGGACTCATGAGGGGATGCGGAGTGGCTGCCGGGTGGTTCCGGGGGTGTGGCGGGGGTGAATGGACGGGCCGGGGTTCACGTGAATGTAACGCAGCGTCACGGCAGGCCGTGGCGGTGAACGACTGCGCCCCCTCGTCGGCCAGGGACCTGCCCAGTGGGGGCGGCGGCCAAACAAAGGGGGCGCATGGGGCTGACGGGGCAGCGTGGATCGGTGGTGCGATCCGCGCCGCCCGGCGAGTGGGGTCGGTCAGAGGTCGCGCAGCGCGCAGGTGAGGCGGCAGCTGGTGAGCCGGCGGCCGGTGTCGTCGGTGATCGCGATCTCGTAGGTCGCGGCGGTGCGGCCCTTGAAGACGGCGGTGGCCACACCGGTGACCAGGCCGGAGGTAGCCGAGCGGTGGTGGGTGACGTTGAGGTCGACGCCCACCGCGTAGCGGCCGGGGCCGGCGTGGATCATCGCGGCGATCGAGCCGAGGGTCTCGGCCAGCGCGGCCGAGGCGCCGCCGTGCAGCAGGCCGTAGGGCTGCTGGTTGCCTTCCACCGGCATGGTGCCCACCACCCGGTCGCCGGAGGCCTCCACGATCCGGATGTCCATCTTGTCGCCGAGGGTGCCCCCGGAGAAGGTGCTGGGCTCGACCCCGAGCTTGGCGAAGTGGTCCAGCACGTCCTGCGGCACGTCCAGCACCAGCGGGGCGCGGCCTGCGGAGTCGGTGGGGGCTTGCTCGGTCATCGGTCTGCATCTCCTGGTGAGGGCGGCGGTCTCCGGTCGTGATCGCCTTTCGTGATCGTACGACCGGCGTGTCGGGCCGCGCTGTCGGGCCCGGCCGTGGCTGGTCCGGGATGTCGGCCCTGCCGCCTAGGATCGGGGGCGGTAGTTGCTGGAACGGCGAGGAACGGACGTTGACGTGGCGCAGCGGAGTGCGGAGCAGAGCGGCGGCAGTACGGGCCAGGCGGCCGGGGCGCGCCCCCGACTGATGCTGCTCGACGGCCATTCGCTGGCGTACCGGGCGTTCTACGCCCTGCCGGTGGAGAACTTCAACACCTCCACCGGGCAGCCGACCAACGCGGTCTACGGCTTCGCCTCGATGGTCGCCAACACCGTGCGGGACGAGGCCCCCACCCACCTCGCGGTGGCCTTCGACGTCTCGCGCAAGACCTTCCGTTCGGCCGAGTTCCCCGACTACAAGGCCAACCGGTCCGCCACCCCCGACGAGTTCCGCAGCCAGATCGGCCTGATCGGCGAGCTGTTGGACGCGATGAAGGTGCCGCGGCTGTCGCTGGAGGGCTTCGAGGCGGACGACATCATCGCGACCCTGGCCACCGCCGCCGAGGCGGCCGGCTTCGAGGTGCTGATCGTCACCGGTGACCGGGACTCGCTGCAGCTGGTCACCGAGCGCACCACGGTGCTCTACCCCACCAAGGGTGTCTCCGAGCTGACCCGCTACACCCCGGAGAAGGTCGCCGAGAAGTACGGCGTCACCCCGCGCCAGTACCCCGACCTGGCGGCGCTGCGCGGTGACCCGTCGGACAACCTGCCCGGCATCCCCGGGGTCGGCGAGAAGACGGCCGCGAAGTGGGTCAACCAGTTCGGTTCGTTCGACGAGCTGGTCGCCCGGGCCGACGAGGTGAAGGGCAAGATCGGCGAGAAGCTGCGCGAGAACCTGGACTCGGTCAAGCGCAACCGGGTGCTCACCGAGCTGGTGCGCGACGTGGAGCTGCCGCTGGGCGTGCCGGAGCTGGTCCGCGAGCCGTTCGACCGGGAGGCGGTCGGGCGGATCATGGAGGCGCTGGAGTTCCGCAACCCCAACTTCCGCGAGCGGGTGTACGCGCTGGACGTCGCGGGCGGCGCGGAGCCGGCGGCCGAGGTGGCGCCCGGTGTCGAGGTGGCCGGCGAGCTGCTGACCGAGCAGGGGGCCTTGGCCGGCTGGCTGGCTCAGCATGCCTACGGGCCCGCCGCGGGTGGAGCCCCGGTGGCGCTGGCCGCCGCCTACCAGTGGGCGCTGGGCAGCGGTTCGGTGCAGGAGGTGGCGTTGGCCACCGGCGAGGCGGCCGCCTGGTTCGACCCGGCCCAGCTGGCCGAGGCGGACGAGCGGGCGTTCGCCGGGTGGTTGGCCGATCCGGCCCGTCCCAAGGCGCTGCACATCGCCAAGCAGGTGATCCGTGCCTTCGCCGAGCACGGCTGGACGGTGGCGGGGGTGGCCGCCGACACCGCGCTGGCCGCCTACCTGGAGAAGCCGGGTCGGCGCACCTTCACCCTGGAGGTGCTGGCCGAGGAGTACCTGGCCCGTTCGCTGGCCCCTGTGGAGGCGGCCGAGAGCGGCCAGCTCGCCTTCGACGCCCCGGAGGAGGACCCGACCGCCGGCGCCCAGGCGCTGATGGTGCAGGCCCGCACGGTGCTGGACCTGGCCGAGCTGTTCGAGGGCCGGCTGGCCGAGGTCGGCCAGGTCGAGCTGCTGCGCGACATGGAGCTGCCGATCGCCGCGCTGCTGGCCCGGATGGAGCGCACCGGGATCGCCGCCGACCGGGCCTGGCTGCAGTCGCTGGAGAACCAGTTCGCCACCGAGATCCAGCGGGTGGTGGAGGAGGCGCACCGGGCCGCCGGGCACGAGTTCAACCTGGGCTCGCCCAAGCAGCTGCAGGAGATCCTCTTCAACGAGCTGGGCCTGCCCAAGACCAAGAAGATCAAGACCGGTTACACCACCGACGCCGACGCGCTGACCTGGCTGGCCGGCCAGACGGACAACGAGCTGCCGGTCGTCCTGCTGCGCCACCGGGACCAGGCCAAGCTGCGCACCACCGTGGAGGGCCTGCTCAAGACGGTCTCGCCGCAGGGCCGGATCCACACCACCTTCAACCAGATGGTCGCCGCCACCGGCCGGCTCTCCTCGCAGGACCCGAACCTGCAGAACATCCCGGTGCGCACCGAGGAGGGCCGGCTGATCCGCCGCGCCTTCGTGGTCGGCGAGGGGTACGAGTCGCTGCTGACCGCCGACTACTCGCAGATCGAGCTGCGGATCATGGCCCACCTGTCCGCGGACGAGGCGCTGATCGAGGCCTTCGCCAGCGGCGAGGACCTGCACACCACGGTCGCCTCCTCGGTCTTCGGCGTGGCGCCGGACCAGGTGGACGCGGAGATGCGGCGCAAGATCAAGGCGATGTCCTACGGCCTGGCCTACGGCCTGTCGGCCTACGGGCTCTCCCAGCAGCTGGGCATCAAGCCGGCCGAGGCGCAGGGCCTGATGGACACCTACTTCGAGCGCTTCGGTGGGGTGCGCGACTACCTGCACCGGGTGGTCGAGGAGGCCCGCGCCACCGGGTACACCGAGACCCTGCTCGGCCGTCGCCGTTACCTGCCGGACCTGACCAGCGACAACCGCCAGCGCCGCGAGATGGCCGAGCGGATGGCGCTGAACGCCCCGGTGCAGGGCTCGGCCGCCGACATCGTCAAGATCGCCATGCTGCGGGTGGACGACGCGCTGACCCGGGCCGGGCTGCGCTCGAGGATGCTGCTCCAGGTGCACGACGAAATCGTGCTGGAGCTGGCCCCGGGCGAGCGGGAGCCGGTGGAGGCGGTCGTGCGCGAGCAGATGGCCGGCGCCTACGACCTGCGGGCGCCGCTGGACGTCTCGGTCGGCGTCGGGGCGAACTGGGAGGCGGCGGCGCACTGAGCCCGCGGCGGTGACGTCCCGGTAGATTGACCGGCAGTCGATCTACCGGGACGGCAGGGGACGGGGGCACCGCGGGTGGACGGTGGCGGGCAGGTCGGGCAGGTGATCGCCGGGCGGTACCGGCTGGTCTCCGCGCTCGGCGAGGGCGGCATGGGCCGGGTCTGGCGGGCCCACGACGAGTCGCTGGACTGCGAGGTGGCCGTCAAGGAGGTGGTGCTGCCGCCGCGGCTGCCGGCCGCCGAACGGGCCGAGCGGATCGTCCGGGCCCAGCGCGAGGCGCGCAACGCGGCCCGGCTGCGCGAGCACCCGAACATCATCACCATCCACGACATCGTCACCCACGGCGATGCCCCGTGGATCGTGATGGAGCTGCTCAAGGTCCGCGACCTGGCCCAGATCATCGCGGTGCACGGACCGCTGCCGGTGCCCCGGGTGGCCGAGCTGGCCGCCGCCCTGCTGGACGCGCTGCGCGCGGCGCACGCCGCCGGGATCACCCACCGCGACGTCAAGCCCGCCAACGTGCTGATCACCGACACCGGGCGGGTGGTGCTGACCGACTTCGGCATCGCGGTGCAGGAGCGGGACACCACCCTGACCGCCACCGGGACGTTCATCGGCTCGGTCGAGTTCATCGCCCCCGAACGCGCCCGCGGCGAGGCGGCCGGCCCCGCCGGGGACCTCTTCTCGCTGGGCGCCACCCTCTACTGCGCGCTGGAGGGCACCCCGCCGTTCGGCCGCGGCAACCCGGCCGGGGTGCTGACCGCGGTGCTCTTCGAGGAGCCCGCGCCGCCGGTGCGTTCGGGTGAGCTGGGCCCGCTGGTGCTGGGGCTGCTGGCGAAGGACCCGATGCGCCGGCTGACCGCGGAGCAGGCGGCGGCGCGGCTCGCGGGGGTGGCGGCGGTGCCGGTGGTGGCGTCGGCGACGGCGGTGGATCCGGCGGCGCAGCAGACGCCTCCGGCGACCCGGGCGGTGGCGGCGCCGCCGGTGCCCGGCACGGCGCGCGCCAC